>CALMJO010000168.1 GCA_937864375.1 uncultured Spirochaetota bacterium | reverse complement strand
TCAACATCCAGTTCGACTTGAAAAAGCTGGACATCGCCGTGGACGATCTCTCCACCGTCGGGGGATACCACGCACTGTTTACCGTCGAGCCGGCGTACCGGCGGGAGGACGGGCTGCACAACCAGCTGACGCTCGACAGGGACCAGCTTGCCTACGTGGAGAAGCTGGTGTCGGACATCGAGGCCGAACTCACCGCCAAGACGCCCGGATACGTCTCCCTGTGCAAGAGCTACTTCATGACGCTGGTCGTGTTCATATCCCGCTGCTACTCGGGGGAATCCACTTTTTATTCGAACAAGATACTCAAGATAGGCGAGGCGATCAGCTACATCGAGGAGAACTACAGCGACAACATTTCGATCAACGATCTCGTCCGCATCACCAGGCTTTCCAAGAGCACGCTCCTGCGCTCGTTCAAGAAATGCTTCAACATGAGCCCCATCAGCTACATTAACGCCACGCGGATCAACAAGGCGTGCCGGCTGCTCAAGACCACGGATTACTCGATAACCGACATCGCCCTCATGGCAGGCTTTTCCGACAGCATCTACTTCGCCAAGAAATTCAAGTCGCTCAAGAAGAGCACGCCGGGACGCTTCAGGGCCATCAACAGGGTGCCGTGAACGGTGACGGAATAGTACAAGGGAATGAATTATTATTTATGGCGGAACAACCCGGGATCGATGTAGGAATCTCACCTGGGCAGCCCGATGCGGAGCCGTAGCATGAGAATAAGACCAGGCGGCACATTCAAGTTCGGATTCAACGCGTACACCGGGGTGGACGGCCCGCACGGCGAGATGCTGATGGATTTTGGCATTCTCCGCATGGATGAGGGGACGGAGGTGCGCGATTCGGACGCCATGGAGAGGGCGTTCCTCCTCGTAAGCGGGGAGGCCGAATTCGAGTGGAAGGGCGCCGGCAGGAGAATAAAGAGGGAGTCCTGCTTCGATGAGAACCCCTCGTGCCTCCATGTGTCTTCCGGGTTGCCGGTCGCGATACGCTGCCTGCGCAGCGGCACGGAGATCGCCGTTATGCGCACCATGAACGAAAAGACGTTCGCCCCGAAATGCTACGCCCCGGAAGAATGCAGGAGCGAGGAGCGGGGAAAGGGAACGCTCAAGGAAACCTCCACGAGGATCGTCCGCACCATATTCGACACGACGAACGCGCGCGATGCGAACCTCGTGCTGGGAGAGGTCATCACCTTCCCGGGAAAGTGGTCGAGCTACCCGCCGCATCATCACCCCCAGCCGGAGATCTATTACTATAAGTTCTTTCCGGAAAACGGATTTGGTCACGCGGAGCTGGGAGAGGACGTGTACAAGGTGAAGAACAACGACGCCGTCCTTATTCATGAAAACCTCACCCATTCGCAGGCGGCGGCGCCAGGCTACGCAATGTACTACATCTGGGTCGTACGGCACCTTGAAAACAATCCCTACGTGAACCCCACGTTCGTCCCCGAGCACGCATGGGTCATGGACGGGAACGCGGTCATCTGGCCGGACCGGAAATGACGGATCCACAGCGGGTGCGCACAATGGTCAAGGAACGGTTTTCATTTATCGAAGGGAATATTCAGCGTGAAGCGAGGCCGGCATGAACACGACCAGGCTTACCATGGCTCAGGCCCTGATGAGGTTTCTCGACAACCAGTACGTCTCGTTCGACGGGGAAGAGACCAAGTTCGTCAAGGGGGTCTTTGGCGTGTTCGGGCACGGATGCGTCACCGGCATAGGCCAGGCGCTCGAACAGGACAGGAACGGGCTGGTCTACTACCAGGGGCACAACGAACAGGGGATGGTGCACGCCGCGACGGCCTACGCCAAGCAGAAGCACAGAAGGGAAATTTTCGCCTGCACCTCCTCCATCGGGCCCGGGGCCCTGAACATGGTGACGGCCGCGGGAACCGCCACGGCCAACAGGATACCGGTGCTGCTCCTGCCGGGGGATACCTTCGCGTGCCGGCAGCCCGATCCCGTCCTGCAGCAGATCGAGCAGCCGTATAATTACACGATTACGGCGAACGACGCCTTCAAGGCCGTCAGCCGGTACTGGGACCGGGTCGAGCGGCCGGAGCAGCTGATGACCGCCGCGCTCAACGCCATGCGGGTGCTGACCGACCCGGCCGAAACGGGCGCAGTCACCCTCTGCATGCCCCAGGACGTGGAGGCCGAGGCCTTTGATTACCCCGATCACTTTCTGCAGAAGAGGGTGCACCACATCGAGCGAAGGCCCCCGACGGAGGGGCAGATCGGGAGGGCGGTGGACCTCTTTAAAAAGAAGAAGAAGCCAATCCTGATCTGCGGCGGCGGCGTCGTGTACGCGGAGGCCCATGAAGAGTTCAGGAAATTCGCCGAGGCGTTCGCCATACCCTTCGGAGAGACGCAGGCGGGAAAGGGCGCCGTCGCCTGGGACCATCCGCTCAACCTTGGGGGGATGGGCGACACCGGCACCATGGCGGCGAACAGGATCGCGAGCGACGCCGACCTCGTGATAGGGGTAGGCACGAGGCTGGGAGACTTCACCACCTGCTCCAAGTGGCTTTTCAAAAATCCCGGGGTCGCGTTCCTCACCCTGAACGTATGCGGCTTCGACGCCTGCAAGATGGATGCGCTCCCCATCGTCGCGGACGCCCGGGAGGCGTTGAGGGGGATCGCGGAAGCACTGGACAAGGCCGGATACAAATCCGGGTACCGGGATTCGCAGATCAGGGAAGTGAAGGAAGAGTGGAACCGCGAGGTCGAACGGCTCTTCCGCGACGAGAGGGAGGAGGGACTCTCGCAGACGCGGGTCATCGGGGAGCTCGATGCGCTGCTGAAGCCGGAGGACATCGTGATGGGCTCCTCGGGGAGCCTTCCCGGCTGCCTTCAGAGAATATGGCGGCCCAGGAAGAAAAATACCTACCACGTGGAATACGGGTTCTCATGCATGGGCTACGAGGTCGCAGGCGCGCTCGGCATAAAGATGGCCGAGCCGGATCGCGAGGTTTTTTCAATGGTGGGCGACGGGAGCTACATAATGATGCATTCGGAGCTGTTCACCAGCATCCAGGAGGGCGTCAAGATAAACGTCCTGCTCTTCGACAACAACGGCTTCCAGTGTATCAGGAACCTCCAGGTATCCAAGGGCACGGACCAGTTCGGAAACGAGTTCAGGTACCGCTCGAAGGAGACCGGGCGCCTCACGGGCGATTTCGTTCCGATCGATTTCGCGGCGAATGCGCGGAGCTACGGCGCGAGGGCCTGGACCGTGAGGACGATCGATGAGCTGCGGGAGGCGGTCGGGGCGGCGAGGAAGGAAAAGGTTTCCACGCTGATCGACATCAAGGTGCTGCCCGGGTCAATGACGCACGGCTACGAGAGCTGGTGGCGCGTGGGCGTCGCCGAGGTCTCGACGAGCGAGAA
>CALMJO010000167.1 GCA_937864375.1 uncultured Spirochaetota bacterium | reverse complement strand
GCCCCTGTAGCCTCCGTCCATATGAAACCCGGCATCATACTGAAAAAAGACGGCGTCCCGGCGGCGCGCGTGTATTTCACGGGCGGCGGCGCGGTGCGCGTCACCATTGCGCATAACGGTCAGCTCGACGAGGCCCTCTTCGCGAAAGACGTGCTCCTCCCGCACAAGGCGGTGACGGGAGGGAGCAGGGTGCGCGTCACCCGGGAGCAGGGCGGCACCCGGTTGGAATATCCCGGCATCACGGTCTTCCACGATACCGGGGAAAACTGCATCAGGTACGCTTCCCCGGCCATGGGCGAGTTTCTCGTTCAGCGGATTTCCGGCGGGGACGCAGGCACCAGGACGTTCACGGCCGACACCCGTCCCGGCGAGGGCTTCTACGGGTTCGGCGAGTGGTTCAACGCCTTCAGGCGGGAATCGGGGAGCCTGGTCCTGTACAACCAGGAATCGCCCTCGTTCGCGCAGCATCGCCAGACCTATTCCGCCTTCCCGTGCTTCCTGAGCGACCGCGGCTACATGGTGGTCATCCTGAACGCCCACCGGGGAATGGCCCGCATCAACAGGGTCCCTGGCACGCTCGACATCCGATTCCAGGGAGGGCATCTCGATCTCGTGGTGATCCCGGGCCCGTCCTGGAAGAAGATCATATCCGCCTATACCGCGCTCACCGGAAGGCCGCCCATGGTGCCGCGATGGGCGTTCGGTCTCTGGAACACCGCCTACCCGGTCGAGGACCAGGACCAGGCGCTCGCGCGCATCGAGGAGCACCGGAAGCGGCGCATCCCGCTGGACGCGCTCATCTTCGACTACCACTGGGAGGACGCCTTCCACAACTTCCGGTGGAGAGGCTCGCTCTTCCCCGATCCCAGGGGCATGATCGCCGCGATGAAAGCGCGGGGCGTGCGCACGGGCCTCATCTACACGCCTTACATTAATACGCACGGAATCCCCCTATTCAAAATACTCGCCCGCCTGTACGTGAAGAACGCGCCCGAGGGAACTCCCTTTTTCGCGGAGGACAGCGCGGACGGCGTCTACCAGGAGGCGAAGCGCCGCGGCTTCCTCGCGCACGAGCGCGTCGACTGGTGGCTGGGCCGGGGAGGGGCCGTCGACTTCACCAACCCCGGTGCCGTCGACTGGTGGTTCGAAATGCACAGGCCGCTCCTCAAGCAGGGTGTGTTCTTCTTCAAGAACGACGGCGGGGAGTACCTTCCCGAGGGCTCGGTGTCGGCCATGGGGCTGGACCCGGGCGAATTCCACAACATGTACGGGTTCTATTATTCACGCGCCGTGTTCCAGAAGCTGCAGGATTACCACCGGCCGCTGCGCGCGCTCGTCTTTTCGCGGACCACGGGAATCGGAACGCAGCGATTCCCGGCGGTGTTCCTTGGCGACCAGACCCCGCGCTTCAGGCACATCGCCGCGACGATGCGCTGCGCGCTCAACATGAGCCTCATGGGGTTCTCGTACTGGGGTGCCGACGTACTGGGCCTCTACCGGAGCCCCTCGGCCGAGATGCACAGGCGCTACAGCCAGTGGGCGCTCTTCGCCCCCGTTGCGCGCTATTTCTCGGCTCCCCACGACCCGGCGCGCAATCCCTGGGGCATAAACCGGTCGTGCGAAGCGAATTTCCGCGAGCATGCCTCCCTCCGGATGCGCCTCCTGCCGTATTACTACCGCCTGGCGTTCGAGGCGTACATGACGGGCGTTCCCATCGTCCGCCCGCTGTTCATGGAGTTCCAGGACGACCCCGCGACGCGCGACGTCGAGGACCAGGTCATGGTGGGCGAGGCCCTCATGCTCGCGCCGGTGCTCAAAAAGCGGGCGCGCTCAAGGATGGTGTATTTCCCGGCCGGTGCGTGGTATTCCTGGTGGGACGACCGGCGCTTCGAGGGGCCGGGATGGCGCGAGGTCGCGGTGGCGAAGGACCGGGCGCCGCTATTCGTGCGCGGGGGACTTCCCGTCGCCCTGGGCCCCATACTGCAGCACGTCCCCGACGAGCACCGATTCAGCGAGCTCGAGATTCACTGTTTCCCGCCGTTCGACGGCGGAACCACGCTGTACGACGACGACGGCGTCTCGCTCGCCTACCAGGCCGGGAGGTACTCGACCCGGCAGGTCTCCGTGGAGCACGCGAAGGGCGTGGTGCGGGTCGTCCTCGAGAAGCCCCACGGGAGCTTTGCGGGCATGCCGCCGGGGAAGAGCATTGCCCTCGTGATGCACTGCATGGACAGGCCGCGGGGGGTCCAGATGCGGGGAGGGCGCGCCGGAAGCGTGCTGCACTGGAGCTACGAGGAACAGACGCGAAGGCTCTCGGTATCCTTTGCCGTGGCAGCCGACAAGCGCTGTATAATCGAAATCAGGTAAACGGGCTGGTAAAATGATGAACGCGGGATGTGGGAAGTTACTGTCATGCGCAATCGGCGCGGCGCTGATGTTCCTGTGCGTCGGGGAGCCGGCGGCCGGCGAATCGGTATTTCTCAAGGACGGGAGCATTGTCGAGGGGCGCATGATCGCCCGGGACGGGAACGAGGTGACGCTCGTGATGCCCAACAAGGTGAAAGTGAGCATACCTGCCGGCGAGGTGATCCGTATCGCGGACAACGACGATTACAGGAAGCCTGTCGCCCTGATCATGAAGGACGGCACAGTCCGGAGAGGCCACATAGTTGCGGAGGACGATCGCGCGATTACCCTCAGGGCCAGGCTCGATTCGGCCGACGAGCGCGTGATCAGCAGGGATTCAATCGCGGATGTCAAACGCGGCGCGGACGCGGTCGCCCTTCAGGATAAGTCCGTATCGTTCGAGATCACGCCCGCAAATGCCGCGAAGTATTCAATAATCCCCGTCCAGAGCGGAAGCTTCCTGGTGGAATCGAACGGTTGGGGTGTCTTCTTCTGTTTCGCGAAGACAGGCGGGCTCATCCTTCCCTTGTCGGTAATACTCGGCGGTTCGGGACTGGGTCAGGCTGAAAGCAGCGAAAGCTCCGGGACGACGAACCCGCTTGAAAACAATGAAAAGCTTAAGCGAATGGTTTTCATATCAATGGGAGTATGGGCCCTCGCGACCGCGCTCGACGCCGTGTACTCGTACTATTACGTTAAGAACCATCTCGCGAAAAAGACCGCCGTGTTCGGGTTTGGCGACGAGACTGGATTTACGCTGTCCCCGCGCCTGCGGGGAGGGTTCGATCAGCTTCCGGGCAGGCAGGCGCGCCCGGACGGAATCGACCTCATGGCGCGCCTGCGTTTCTAGCGAGTCCCCGCGGGCCCGGCGCCTATTATTCAGAATCGAGCACTTCGCGGATCCTGGCAAGAAGTCCCTGGGCCGTATAGGGCTTCTGCATGTATGCCCCGGCGTGAAAGGCGGGGGCCGATGCGAACTTGTCCGGATAGCCCGTGGTAAAGATATACTTCAATCCCGGCCGTATCCGCTTGAGCTTCTCGATGAGCTCGCCGCCGCTCATGTTGGGCATCACGATATCGGTGACGACCAGGTCGAAGGAAGAGCCCTGCTCCTCCAGGATTTTGAGCGCCTGCAGCCCGTCCACTGCGCTCGTCACCCTGTAACCGCCCCATTCGAGAGCCTTGAGCGCGAAGGAACGGACGCTCTCGTCGTCCTCCACGAACAGGATGCTTTCCGTGCCGTGCCGCGCCGTGTCGTCCCCGCCATGCGTATACACCACGATGAATTCCTCGTCGGCCGAGGGCAGGTAGACGGTAAAGGTGCTTCCTTTCATGGGGGAGCTGTCTATGTGGATGAGGCCGCTCACCTGCTTCAGGTTGCCGTACACCGTGGAGAGCCCCAGCCCCGTGCCCTTGCCCACGTCCTTCGTGGTGAAAAAAGGCTCGAAGATCCGCGACTTTACGTCCTCGGTCATTCCGGTCCCGGTGTCCCGGACCGAAAGAAACGCGTACATTCCCGGCTTGAAATCCGTGTCCCCCGGATTGGGCGGACTGGAAAGATTCGTGATGCCGGTTTTTACCATGATGGCCCTCTCCATGGCCGGATTTTTAAGTTCGTTGATCGCGTCGCGCGCGTTGATGAGGAGGTTGAGCGTCATCTGTTCAAATTGCACGGGGTCCGCCTTCACGAGCAGCCGGTCCTCGTGCAGGTCCGTGGTGATGACGATGTCCTCCTCGATGAGCCTGGAGTACAGGGTGCGCAGCTCCGTGAGCATGGAATTGAGGTCGATCACCTGGACCTCCGCGAACTGCCTGCGGCTGAAGGCCAGGAGCTGTCTCGTGAGGCCGGCGGCGCGCTGCCCCGCGTTCAGCACCTCGGACACCTCGGCACGCATGGGCGAATCCTGGGGAATCTGACGGAGGAGCATCTGCGCGTTGCCGTTGATCACCGTGAGAAGGTTGTTGAAGTCGTGCGCGATGCCGCCCGCCAGCGTGCCCACCGCCTCGATGCGCTGGACCTGCAGCATGTGCCGGTGCAGGCGCTCACGCTCCATCTCGGCCAGGGTGCGATTCGTGGTGTCCGTGATGAGCGCGAAGGAGCCTGATGGAAAGCCCTCGGGGTCCCGGAGCGTGGTGGCGCTGAAATGCGTGAAGACGTCGCGCCCCGAGCGGTGCCGGAGGACCACGTCGTAATCCCTGTGGGGAACGATGCCTATGCGCGCAAACTGCTGATCGAGCACATTCCGGTTGTGTTCGTCCACGAATTCAAACGGCGTCCTTCCGATCAGCTCCTCCCTGGAATACCCGAGCATTTCGCACAACGCCCGGTTTATGTCGATCGTGCGGTATCCGGAGTCTAAATGCCAGTATCCCTCTGAGGTGGTCTCTATGAGGGTGCGGTAGCGCAGCTCGGAGGCGCGCAGGTCATCCATGGACTTCCTGCGCTCGGTGATGTCGCGGCTCGTAAGGACCACGCCCCTGATCGCGGGATCGTCCATAAGGTTTGTCCCCTTGGATTCAAAGTACTTGTAGGACCCGTCCATGCAGCGGAGACGGAACTCGGAGGAGGTGCCCGGGTTCGTCCTGTCGTATACCTCAAGAAGCTCTTCCAGCGCGTACTCGAGGTCCTCGGGGTGAAGGAACTCCACGGGGCTCTTGCCCAGCATGTGGCCCGGCGGGTAGCCCAGGAGGCGCGACGCGGAGGGCGACTCGTAGGTGATGGTGCCGTCGGCGTCATGCACGGTGATGATGTCGCTCAGGTTTTGTACGAGCGAGCGGTGCCGCCCCTCGCTCTTGGCGAGGTCCTGCTGGGTGGCTATAAGCTCCTCGTTCTGCGCCTCGAACTCCTCGTTGGTGGCGACGAGCTCCTCCACGGTCGCATTGAGCTCCTCGTTGGTGGCCTCGAGCTCCTCGTTCTTTCTCCTGATAAGGTCCAGCGCGCTGAGCCGCTCGCTCACGTCGCGGGAGGTGATCACGACCCCCCTGACGCCTGGATTGTCCAGCATGTTCCTCCCGATCGCCTCCAGGCTTGCGTAACTGCCGTCGGCCTTCAGGAAACGGAAAAAGGTGGGTATGAGGTCGTTCTTGTTTTCGTAGACGCCGGTCAGGTCCGCCACCACGGCCGGCAGGTCGTCGGGGTGAATGAATTCGTGGGGCATCCTTCCCAGCAGGTGGCCCGGGGCGTGTCCCAGTATCCGGGCGGCCGAGGGCGACTCGAAGACGATGGCGCCCGTTTCGTCATGGATGGTGATGATGTCGCTCAGGTTCTGAATGAGCGAGCGAAACCGCTCCTCGCTCTTCGTCACCTCCATCTGGACCTTTATGAGCTCCTCGTTCTGCGCCTCGAACTCCATGTTCGTGGCGACGAGCTCCTCGTTGGTCGCGCCGAGCTCTTCGTTCTTTTCACGCAGTTTCTCGTTCGCGCTGATGAGGTCGCCCACGTCCTGCGCGTGCACGATCGCGTAGCGCAGCGAGCCGTCGGCGTTCCTGACCGCGCTCACGCCTATTTCCGCGTGCAGAATGCTCCCGTCCTTGCGGATATATCTGCTATAGGCGTTGTAGCCCTCAGTCTCGCCGGCGAGCATTTTT
>CALMJO010000166.1 GCA_937864375.1 uncultured Spirochaetota bacterium | reverse complement strand
GCTCCTGCCCATGCACGACGCGCAGGGCGCGTCATCGCTCCTCAAGAAGCTCCGCGCGCAGGTCCACAAGAAGCGCGACGCCGGGATGTACGGGGACCTGTCTATGGGCAACGGGGAGGGCTTCTGGTTCAAGGACGAAAAGGACGGGCGCCTGGTCGTCCTGTGCACCGGGAAAAACCTGTACTTTTCCAACGACCAGGCGATGCTCGAGGCGTCCCTCTCCGGGGGAGAAGGCTTCCTCGCCACGGCCCCGGCGGGCACGTTCGGGAAGCTCGACGCATCGATCTTCCTCGCGGGATACCTGAACCTCAGGAGCGAGAGCTGGCTGCGCGCGATGCTCCTCATGGGGAGCATGGGCGCGGGACCGCGGGCCGCCGGAATTTTAGGAAAGCTGCAGGGCCTGTCCATGACCGGAAGGATGAACGGCGCCTTCGTTTCCCTCCGGCTCGACCTGTCGATGGCCGCGGGAGCGCAGTAGTGGATGAAGTATCTCTTTGGACCCGTTAATTCGAGGCGCCTCGGGCTCTCCCTGGGAGTGGACCTGGTACCGTTCAAGACCTGTTCCCTGAACTGCGTGTACTGCGAGTGCGGCTGCACGACCGCGCTCACGGCCCGGGTGGAGGAGCACGTGCCCACCGACGGCGTGATCGCGGAGCTGGACGCCTATCTCGCCCCGCGGCCGCGCCTGGACGTGATCACCTTTTCGGGCTCGGGTGAGCCTACGCTCCACAGCGGGATCGGGAGGATCATCGATCACATCAGGAGCGCGCACCCCGGCTACCGGACGGCGCTCCTGACCAACGGCACGCTCTTCTGGCGCGAGGACGTGCGGCGCGCCGTGCTCGGGGCGGACACCATCGTCCCCTCGCTCGACGCGGCGGGGGAGGAGGCCTTCGCGCGGATCAACAGGCCGGCGCAGGGCATCACCGCCGCGATCGTGGTCGATGGGCTGGTGAGCCTTGCGCGCGAGTACCGGGGTGAGCTCATCATGGAGGTGTTCATCGTTCCCGGGATCAACGACGGAGCCGACGAGCTGGGACGCATCCGGGATGCGTGCGAACGGATCCGTCCCGCGAAGATACAGCTGAACGCGCTGGACAGGCCCGGGACCGAACACTGGGTGCAGCCGGCCGGGCGCGCGGACCTCGAACGGGCCCGGGAGCTTTTCACGGGTTTCAACGTGGAGGTCATAGCGCGCAGGGCGCTCCGGGACGTGCAGGCGGGCGGCGGGGAGGCCCGCGCGGACCTGGAGCGCGCGCTCCTGGCGACGCTCGAGCGGCGCCCCTCCACCAGGGACGACCTTGAACGGACCCTGAGCGTTTCGCCCGACGCGCTGAGCCGCGCGCTCGACGCGCTCCTGGGCGAGGGCGCGGTGGAGACCAGGATCATGGGCGGCGAGGAGTATTTCGTCAAGACCCCGCAGCGCTGATGACGAAAGAAAGACCGACGGCACGGAAAGGGAGATGGGGGGATTGAGGAGATGGATGAGATAAAGACATTGATTTTGAAAAGAGATTTATTATCTATGTCTTTATCTCTTCAATCTCAGCCCATCCCCCTATCCCCCTTGAAAGGCGCCCGGGCAGTTGAGCGCACGGCAGCAAGGGTTAAGCAGGGAATTTAAATCAAGAAACGTGGAATGCCATGACAACGAGAAACGCGGAAAAAGAAGAAAAGCGCAGGCTCCAGATCCTCCAGGCCGCCTACGACGTGATTGCGCAAAAGGGCTACAACAGCTTCACCATCGAGGACATCGCGAACAAGGCGGGGCTCTCCAAGGGCGGCGTGCTGCACTACTTCAAGACCAAGGAAGACATACTCGTGTACCTGCTCGAGCAGATGTACCGCGTGATCGAGGAAACGATCAAGAAGCGCTCGCAGAAGTACCGCTCCGCGGAGAAGAAGCTCAAGGCCATCCTCATCGCCTTCATCGTCACGGCGAAGGGCCAGCCCGCGCTCTACACCGTGCTCGTTGATTTCTGGGCGCAGATTCCCGTGAACCCGCGCGTGCAGAACATCCACGCGAAGATATACAGGATCATCTGCGACGAGGTGCGCACCACCATCGATTCGGGCATCAGGGACGGGGAGTTCCAGCCCGTGGATTCGCAGAACGTGGCCTACGCGGTGGTGGGGATGATCATGAACGCCGCGATCCAGTGGACCTTCCACCGGGAGCTGTACAACATCGACCACGTCACCAAGATGAGCATGTCCATGGTTATGGCGTATTTAAAGAAGCGGGGGACGTCCGCCTAGTTCGTGACGAGGGGGAAGACGATGCGGGCGCGGGTCCGCGCGCGCTCGGTGACGACGCTGAAGTTCTTGTAGTTGATGTTGATGCTTTTAAGAAGCACCACCACCATCGAAAGCCCCAGCCCCATGCCCTCGGCGGCGGGGTCGGGGTTCTCCAGGTAGAACTCGGCGATGCTGTCGTACCTTGACGACTTCTCTATGCGGTCGTGGATGCGCATGAGCTCCTTCTTCTGCAGGGGGAGGTTGTTGATGACCTCGACGATGAGCCTGTCCCCGTGGAGCTTCAGGTAGGTCCTGGTGGTGAGGCGCGCCTTCTTGGCCTTGACGCCGTATTCCAGCAGGGCCTCCTCGTTCAGGATGGTGCGGATCTTCTTCACCACGTCGATCACGTCGTCGGTGTCGGAGATGACGCCCTCCTCGACGAGGATCTGCTTCGCGTTGGCCTTCGTGGCGTTGGCCATGAGCTCCTTGATGCAGGAAAAGACGGGGGTGAGCCAGTCCTCCTTCCCGAACTGCTCCAGGAGCTTCAGGAGCGCGAACTTGATCTTTTCCTCGGTGCTGGAAAGCGTCGCGTAGGAGATGAAGACGATCTCGCTCCCCTTTTTTGCGGCGCTCAGGATTTCCGGGTTTATGTTGCGTCCCTTGGGATCCATTACTATCTTCTATTATACTATCGAACCGATTCGCGGCGGAATGAAATGAATTTTCCACGGGCGCCGCATCCTGTCAATCCCTATATCCTGACACGAAAATACCTCGCGACAACAGCGTGGGAGATGAGGAGATAAAGGCAACGGCGATTGAAGAGATGGAAAGGAATTGGGAAAAGGCAAATGATTTTGAGTTCCTTCGGATATTGCCAAAATCTTCATCTCCCTGATCTCATCTACCCACCCATCTCCTTTTCTGGCACGATAACAGGTATTGTTATGCATGATTGTTCACCATTACCGCCAGTGAACACAAATCGACACGAATATCTCATTCGTGGTTCATTAATAGAATGGTATTCCATATTTTCATTCTTTCTGGGTGACGGCCCGCCGTCATGCCCAACTTACACGACCAGCGGCGCCGTCCGCGGCACCGGTGCGGACCGTGGCGGGGTTCCGATGGCGGCCGGTAAGCGATTCGGCCCCCCTCCCCAACGCCTTGAGGATGGAGCCGCCGTGCCGCGGGGAGCAAATTCCGCAGTACCGCCGGCCCAAAAGGATTGACAGGAGACCGATTTTTCCCCTAAGGTATTCCGCGTGCACGGGGTGAGCGGGACGCGTCACCGGGCTCGCCGGGGCATTTGCCGGGGTAACATGAAATCATTCTTCGAAATGTCGGGTACGGAAAAAGCCGCCGCGCTCCTGGTAGCGCTCGGGACCGGCGTGGCCTCCGAGATCCTCAAGTACCTGGACGACGACTCCATCGCGCGCATAAGCGCGGAGATTTCCAAGATAGAAAAGCTCAACGCCGAGGAGCGGGAAAACCTGATCGGGGAGTTCCTGCTGGAGCTTAAAAAAAGGCGCTTCGAGGCCGTGGGCGGCGAGACGACGGCCAAGAACCTGCTCGTGAGCGCCCTGGGCGACGAAAAGGCCGACGAAATTTTAAAGAAGCTCTCGCACCAGAACCTGGAAAAGGGCTTCGAGTTCCTGAACGAGATCGACTCCGAAATCCTCACCGGCTTCATCCAGAAGGAGCACCCCCAGACGATCGCGGTCACCCTGGCCCACCTGCCGGCGCCCAAGGCCGCGCAGCTCATGCAGATGCTTCCCCCCGACACCGCGAAGGAGGCGGCGCGGCGCATGGCCCGCATGGACAAGACCTCTCCCGAGGCGATCCTCGAGATCGCGCGCGTCATCCGCAAGAAGTACGAGGCGGTGAAGACCGCGGGCCACGACTACGTGACGCCGGGCGGCGTGGGCAAGCTGGTTGACATCATGAACTACATGACGGGGGACCACGAGAAGCGTCTCATGAACCACTTCGAGGACGCGATTCCCGACGTGGCGCAGGAGATTCGCGACCGGATCTTCACCTTCGAAAACGTGGCCACGCTCACCAACCAGGAGATGCGCCTGCTCATAGACGAGCTGGGCGACGACATGATGATCGCGCGCGCGCTCAAGGGCGCGGGCGACGAGATACGCTTCAAGTTTTTACGGAACATGAGCCGCAACCGCGCGACCGAGATCCTGAACGAGATGGAGGTCATGGGGCCTTTAAGGGTGAGCGAGATCCAGTACGCGCGCGACCAGGTGGTCTCCGCCATGCGCGACCTGAACGAGCGCGGCCTCGTGGTGCTCAGGAAGTCGCGGGACGGGCTGGTCGATTAGGGCGGCCGCTCACTTCTTCGCCGCGGGCGCGTCCTGCGCCTTCCCGCCGTCCTCGCGCGATTTCTCCCGCGCGTCATCATCCCCGGTAAGCTTTTCAAGCTTCTTCTTCGCGAGCGCCGCGATCACCGAATCCCCCGCGGCGAGCTCCGCGAGCGTTTCCCGCGCCTTGTCCCGGGACGATTTTTTCGCGTCGGCCAGGAGCGCGAGGGCCTTTTCGTACTCGCGCGCGTCGCGCACGAGGGACTCGTTCGCGCTGTAGCCTTCCTTCACCCACTGCTCGCTTCCCCACTTGTCGCCCGCGCGCCAGGTGAAGACCTTCACCCAGTCGGCCTTCTCCTCGGTGATGAAGCCCAGGCTTCCCTTTGCGGCAGGGGTGCCGAGCGGCGCAGCGGCATTGGGGCGCTGGTAGGTCTTCACGTCGTCGGCGGTGAAGACGACGACGCCGTCGGCGAGGTGGGCGGACTCGGTGTAGCCCGTCTTGTCGTCGGACAGGCGTATCTTCGAGAGGGCCTTGGACTGCTTCCCCTGCGTGGTGTATTTTTCTTCGGCGAGGAGGTCCACCGCTTCCGCCTTCTCGAGCGCGGTGAGCCACTGCGTGAATTCCTTGTCCCGGTAGACGGGCGCGGTGTAGCGCGCGTACTTGCGCGCGATGGGCGTGTCGCTCGAAGAGCCCTTGTCTCCCGAGCAGGCGACTCCCAGGACGAGGGCCAGGGTCATGACGAGTGCTGTGGCGGTACGCATGGATTCCTCCAGTGGTGCAAACGTTTCAACCGGGCGAATCTACCCGCGGGGCGGCTGCGGCGTCAAGATATTTACGCGCCCGCCTATCTCCCGAAAATCTCGATCGTGCCGTCTTCGCGGATGCGCGTGTAGAGTTTCGTGATCTTTTCGCCCAGGTCCGCGGGCGCTTCGCGATAGTAGTGGCGCGTCACGAGCGTTACGTAGTCGATCGTGGACTGGATGGGCGGCACGGCGTAGCCGCTTCGCTGTACGCGGCCCAGCCCCGCGTGGTAGGCGGCGAGGGCGAGCGTCACGTCGCCGTTCAGCGCGTCCAGCAGGTATTTAAGATGGCGGATTCCCGCGGACAGGTTCTGCGCGGGATTGAAGGCGTCGGTAAGGCCGTACATCCCCGCGGTCTCCGGCATGAGCTGCATGAGGCCCATGGCCCCGGCGGATGAGACCGCGTCCGGGTTGAAGTCCGACTCCACCTTCACGACGCACTTCACGAGGTCCGGGTCCACGCCGTGCTCGCGGGCGAGGCGCTCGATGAGCCCGTCGTAGCGGCTCGTGAAGGAAACGGCGCGCCGCTCCGGCTCCGAGGGATTGGAGAAATGCATGGTGCCGTCGCGGCCCACGTCGCGCTTCACCTGGGCGTGCGCGTCCGCGACGAGCATTGCCGCGAGGACGAGCGCGTGGAAAAGTACCAGCGTCTTTTTCATGGCCGGGGCAGGGTAGCGCGCGGGGAGGGCCCCCGCAAGCAAAAATTCACCGCGCATGAGCTGCCGGAAGGCGCCTGGAAAACGTGAAAGCAGATCGGCCCCCCCCCTTTCCGAAAATCACACTCTGGAAAAAATTATGCTCCCCGGCAGCCGCGCGCCGTGCCATACTGTACCGACGCCGGAATCAGCACACTCGTGGAGGCATCATGAAAAAAAACATTGGACCGGTCAACGCGCTCTATCCCATGCCCGTGGTGCTCGCGGGCGCCATCGTGGAGGGCAGGGCCAACTTCATCACCGTCGCGCACGTGGGCATCTTCAGGCACGACACGGTAGCCCTGGGGCTGGGCAAGTCGCACTTCACCAATCGCGGCATAGCGGAGCAGCGCACCTTCAGCATCAACATCATGCCGGACGAGCTCGTCGTGGAGACCGACTATGCGGGGATCGTGTCCGGCCGGAAGGTGGACAAGTCGACGCTCTTCGAGGTGGAGTATGGCCCGCTCCGGACCGCTCCCATGATCGCAGCGGCGCCGGTTTCGATGGAGTGCGCGCTCCTGGACGTGCTGGACTATGAATCGCACGAGGTCTTCGTGGGGAAAGTGGAGAACACCTTCGCGGACGAGAGCGTGCTCAGGAACGGGAAGATAGACCTCGCGGCGGTGAGGCCCATGCTCTTCGACATGTTCCAGCGTAAATACTGGCGGCTGGGCGAGGCCTTCGCGGACTGCTGGAGCGCGGGGAAGAAGCTGCGCGGGGAGAGCGCGGGCTAGTCCTCGTGCGTCCTCATGTCCCCGGCCTCGTGATCCGCGATCTCGCGGTTGAGGTCGTCCACCATTCCCAGGAGGCCCCTGGACGAGCCGGACATCTCCTCGATGCGCATGGAGTTCAGCTGCGAGAGCTCGTTGATGCTCGACAGCGTGCGCGAGATCTCTCCCATGGCGTTCTTCTGCTCGTTCATGGCCATGGCGATCTCCTGCGACTTTTTGCGCACGAGCTCGGCGCTCGCGTTCACCGTGGCGCCGGAGTCGATCTGGCGCTTCATGTACTCCGCCATGGCGGCCTGCTGGACGGCGACCGCGTCCACGTCGGCGATGATCGCGTTGATGGTCCGCACCGCGGCGGCGACGCTCTCCGTGCCGCCTGTGATCTCCGCCTCGTTGGTGCGGATGAGCCGGTCGATCTCCTTGATGCTCATGGCCGTCTGGTCGGCGAGCTTGGAGATCTCGTCGGCGACGACGGCGAAGCCCCGCCCCGTGTCCCCCGCGCGCGCGGCCTCGATGGCGGCGTTGAGCGAAAGCAGGTTGATGCGGTCCGAGATGTCGTTGATAATCTGGATGATGCCGGTCATCTCTCCGGAGCTCGCGCTGATTTTCCCCATGCTCTCGTTCATTACCGTCAATGACTTTTCCCCGGACTTGGCCTTCCCGGATACCTGCTCGATGACGGCGAGCGTTTCCTTCATGCGCGCGCCCATCTCCGCGATGAGGCCGGAGAGGCCGTCCATGGCCGATGCAAGCGATGCGAGGCTCGCGTTCTGGTCGTTTGCGCTCGCGCTCACGCTGTCCATGCCGGCGTTGATCTCCTCGATGGAGGCGGACACCTGCTCGATGGCCGCGGCCTGGCCATGGGTGTTGTCGGTGAAGCCGGAAAGCCCGTGGGTGATGCCCTCGGTGGATCCCCTGATGCTCGCGGTGCGCTCCTGGAGCACCTGCTTGATGAATTCGGTCTCCGCGTCGCTCTTGACGCGCTCGAGGTTCGCGACCTGCGCGGCGCGCTGGAATATCCTGAGCGTAAAGAGGCCCAGGACGAAGATGAGCGTCTGAGACACCATGGAGTCGATGAACGAGAGGGTGATCTGTTCGTGGTAGACCGCGTCGGCCCTGGGCTTCCCGATGAGAAAGGTGAGGACGGTCGCGACGATGAGGGCGGCGTAGACGCCCGTGAGCATGCGCCGCCCCGAGAAGACCACGCCGAACGCGTAGGCCGCGTAGACGAAGTGGATGAAGGAGTTGAACGAGAGGTGCGGCGCGCGGAAGGCGTAGCTGATGAGCCCCGCGATGATGCCCAGGGTGCAGCCCCCCACGAAGACGTTCGCCGCGAGGGCGTAGCGCCCCTTCCGGAGAATGACGAAGCTCACGACCATCACGACGAAGAAGGCCGGGGTGACCCTGACCGCGCGGAGCAGCCCTTCTAAGGAAAAGATCCCCAGGGCTATATGGAGAAGGGCGAGCAGCGGTATGAAGATGATCTCGAACGAGAACAGTAGCCGCGCGCGCGCCTTGTGCAGGTAATTGGCGTCGGAGTACGCGGCGAGAAAACGCTTGCGAAACTCGTCCAGCATGGGTGCCCTCCCGGCGGGTTTAAGGCTTGCAGTATAGGCATGCCTCCATAAAATGTGCAAACATATTTTATTGATTGAATGGCGGTCAACGAAATGAACGAGTTCCTTGACGAAACCTTTTATATTGACAGGAACAATCCCTCGATAGCCGCGTTCGCGGAGAAGACCGTAGCGGGCGCAGGGGACGACACCGCGAAGGCGGTGCGCCTCTACTACGCGGTGCGCGACGGCGTGCGCTATAACCCCTACGCCCTCTCGCACGATCCCGGGACCTACCGGGCGAGCTTCGTGCTCGCGCAGGGGAACGGCTACTGCGTGCAGAAGGCCATACTCCTGGCCGCAGCGTCCCGCGCCGCCGGCGTTCCGGCGCGCCTGCGCTTCGCGATCGTGCGGAACCACCTGGTGACGAAGCAGCTCAGGGAGCTCATGCGCACGGACCTCTTCGTCTTCCACGGATTAAGCGAGTTCTTCCTGGAGGGCCGATGGCTCAAGGCGACGCCCGCGTTCAACCTGTCGCTCTGCGAGAAATTTGGCGTCCTGCCGCTGGAATTCGACGGGACGGCGGATTCGGTCTTTCATCCCTTCGACAAGGCCGGGAACCGCC
>CALMJO010000165.1 GCA_937864375.1 uncultured Spirochaetota bacterium | reverse complement strand
TCTTTGAAGTTTTAGTCTCTTCGTCAAGAGAAGCCTTTTTTACCTCGCGGTCCCGTTCCCGTGTCAACGATTCCTTATCATCCGCAGGAAACTCCCTGGATGTCTTATCGCCGGCGAGGATGTCTGTTTTCTTTGAAGCCTTTTCCTTCTCGTCCGTCAATGCCTCCTTTTTCCTGCCTTCGGGAGTGAGAATACTCTCGTCGGAGGGAGTCAGAAGGCGGCTTTCCAGGTTTTCCGTTTCCGGAAGACCGCGAAGCACGTCTTTCTGCGCGAGCAGGTCCCCGTTTTTGCCGCCGGGCTTCGTGAGGTTCATTCCGAACAGAAATGCAATGATGATCACACCTACGATCACGCATCCAATGATTATAAGCCGGGGCGTGTCCATGTGAAACACATACATGCTTTTTTCTTTTATTCCTTTCTGGTGGAGATCGTCAAAGCGTTCCATATCTTGATCACCTGATTTTTGGTGTTCTCCAGGGTGCCGGAGTTGTCTATTACATGATCGGCGCGCTTCATTTTTTCATTGAGAGAAATTTGGTTGTTCAGCCGGTCCCTGATCTCCTCGGCCGAGATGTTGTCCCGTTTCACACCCCTTTCCACGGCCTGGTCGGTCCCCGCGGTCACCACGATGTTCTGGTCCATGAATTTGTCGAACCCGGCCTCGTATAGCAGCGGCGTATTGACCATGAAGATGGCATCGGGATGCCTCGAGAACTGGTCGGCCGCAGCCTGGAGTATGAGCGGATGCGTGATCTGGTTCAGGCGCCTGACCTTTTCCGAATCCTTGAATACCAGCATGCCGAACCTCCGGCGGTCCAGTCCGCCGTCGGGACCAAGGATCTCGCTTCCGAACTCCTTGACGAGCCTGGCCAGTCCCTCGGTACCGGGAGCGACCACGTCACGTGCAAGCTCGTCGGTATCGATAATCCGGGCGCCAAGTTCCTCGAACATTTTGCACACGGTCCCCTTGCCCGAAGCGAATATTCCGGTCACACCGATCTTCATGCATTGCCCTCCCTTACCATATTTGTTTCAGGTCTTCGCTTCGCTGATGATATGAAAGTATCGCTCAGCCTTCCGTAAGAGTGTCCGGGATGCTTTTGGCGAAAGCGATGCGCGAATAAGATCTTCACGAAGCCGGGTATTCAATAGTACGGTCTTAATCTCTGTCAACGAAATAATGTCGGAAAGACGCTGGGCGGCGTCCAGCCGCTCCACCAGAAATTCATTTTTTGGAATAGGTGTAGAGCAATAACTGGCGAAGAATTCCCTTATGGACAGGGAGGGAACACCCCGCAGTGGCAGACCGGAGGAATGTATTCTAAAGATGTTTTGATCAGTGAAGCTCGAGCAGAGCCGCTCGACTATTTCCCTGTATTGGATGAAAGACCTGCGCGTGTGGAGTCCGTCTTCAATGAGCTTTCTGCTGGAGATCATGATGTAATCGAGATTACTGGTTTCGGCGGTTGAGATCCGAGTCTGGAAATACGAAGCATATCTGCGCTGATACGCGCTGCCGCGGGCGTAAATCTGATGACGCGGGAAGCTCGAGTCGAATCCCATGATGCCGATCTGGCCACATCCCATGAGACGGGCGCATTCCAGCGCGTCCCCGTGACCGTACCCGAACGCGAATCGACGCTTCCAACTG
>CALMJO010000164.1 GCA_937864375.1 uncultured Spirochaetota bacterium | reverse complement strand
TGATGGCATATGCAGAGCCGTTTTAAAGAGGGGTTTAAAGAGGTACCCTTAAGGGGTTTTCATGATGCGGTGCGATTGAAACGATTGAAGGCGCGAAAGCGCTTTCGCGCCTTCAATCGTTTCCGCGCGTTCAATATTTCTTGCGCGCCTTGTCGTGGTTGAGCTTGTTCATGATGTAGAGCGCGACAAAACCGCCGATGAACCCCGCGATCAGGTTGACGCCGGTATCGTAGACGAGAAAGCGGAGAATGCGGATGGTGATGTCCAGGAGCAGCCTGTCGAGCACGAACCCGCCGATGAGCGCCCCTATCACGCCTATCACGAGCGCGCCGATGAACCCGCCCAGGAGATCCCGGTTCTTTACCGAATAGAATATCCAGGCCACCAGCGCCCCCAGCCCGATGTAGAGCCCGATTGCCAGCATGTTCATTAAAAATTTGCGTATTTCTTCGCCCATAGGTGCACCACCTTTACGTTCTTCTTTCCGGAGACCCTGCAACCCCCTGGCTACATAAAATCCCTCCGCGGGACCTCCCGCCCTGCACGGCGGCAGCCGTGTATATAGTTATATATGCGATGCGGCGTCATGTCGCCCGATGCCGCCATTACATTATCGGCATGCACGGCCGCGCGTATTAACCGCCGCCGGGCCCCGGTCATTCCTCGCCGGCGAAAAAGAGCTCGCCCTTGCCACGGCGGACAATCTTCATCTCCCCCTCGGAAAAATCAACAATTGTTGAGGGCTCGGAGACCCGGGGGCCGCAGTCCACGACCAGGTCGACCTCGTTGCGGTACACGCGCTCCAGGTCGGCCGGTTCCACTATGTAGCTCCCGGCGACGGTGTTTACGCTCGCCGTAATGATGGGCCTGCCGAGCGCCCTCACGAGCTCGAGCGCCACATCGTTGGCGGGGATGCGGACCCCGATGGTCTTCTGGTTTGTGATGGCGATTTTGGGGACCAGCTTGGACGCCTTGAAAATGAAGGTGTAGGGGCCCGGAAACGCCTTTTTCATGATCTTGAACGCCTGGTCGGAGATGTTGCGGACGTACTCGTGCAGGTCCGCGACATCGGCGAACACGAAGCTGAGTGGCTTGTTCCTGGGTATCTTCTTGAGCCAGTAGATGCGCTCGACAGCGCGCTTGTCGGTCATGTCGCAGCCGTAGGCGTACACGGTGTCGGTGGGGTAGATGATCACCCCGCCCTGCTCGAGGATGTCCCTGGCCTTGTGGATGAGGCGCTTCTGAATGTGCTGCTCGTTAATGACGAATATCATCGTGTGCCTTTCCCGGCGCCCCTGCTCCCCGCCCCGTGCTCTATAAAAAAGGCTTTTGCAAGAGATCGTCTTGCAAAAGCCTTCAACCTGGTAAATACATTCTGGGAGTGTAATGTATTATCAATCACTAGCAGTATCGGCACCGGGCGCCGCGCCTTTACATTTTTTTGTGGAAATAATCGCTCCCGCGTCGCAGGATGCCGGCGTAGGCGCCCGGCCGATTGAATTCCCTGCAGGGGCATGCTATATTTTGAATACGCGCCCGGGCGCCGGGGAAAGAACGCGCATGGCTGACATAGAACTCAAGATAAAGAGCCGCGACCTCGACACGCTCGTCAAGATCATCTCGTCGATCAACCCGTCCGCGGACATCGATCTCATCCGGCGCGCGTACGCCTATGCCCAGAATTCGCACAAGGACCAGGTGCGCCTTTCCGGCGAGCCCTTCATCATTCACCCCCTGGAGGTCGCGATCATTCTCGCGAACCTCAAGCTGGACACCACGACCATAGCCGCGGCGCTCCTGCACGACGTGGTCGAGGACACCGAGGTTTCGCTCGAGATCCTCACCGAGCGCTTTGGCGCGGAGGTGGCGCTCCTGGTAGACGGCGTCACGAAGATTTCCACCCTCAAGAAGAAGACCCGCTACAAGGAGGAGGTCTACAGCCTCCGCAAGATGCTGCTCGCCACGATCAAGGACGTACGCGTGATCCTCATCAAGCTCGCCGACAAGCTGCACAACATGCGCACGATCATGTTCCAGCCCGAATCCAAGCAGAAGGTCATCGCGCAGGACGTGATGGGCATCTACGCCCCTCTGGCCGGGCGGCTGGGCATCTCCTCCATGCGCGCGGAGCTGGAAGACCTCGCCTTCCACGTGCTCCACCACGACGTCTATCACGACATCGCCGACAAGGTGGCGCTGCGCAAGCACGAGATCGAGGACTTCATCGAGGACATACGCTACATCCTCCACCGGCAGCTCGAGCGCCTCAACGTGAGCGCCGAGATCACCGGCCGCGCCAAGCACTTCTATTCCATCTACCGCAAGATGCAGAACCAGGACAAGCCCTTCGAGGAGATCTTCGACATACGGGCGATTCGCATCATCACGGCCGAGGTGAAGGACTGCTACGGGATCCTGGGGATAATCCACACGCTGTGGTCGCCCATCACCGCGCGCTTCAAGGACTACATCGCCGTCCCCAAGTCGAACATGTACCAGTCGCTCCATACCACGGTGATAGGCCCCGACGGCCTGCCGCTGGAGTTCCAGATCCGCACGTGGGAGATGCACGCCACCGCGGAGATGGGAATCGCCGCGCACTGGCTCTACAAGGAAGGAACCACCAGCGCGCGCCGGGAGAATATTAACGTGTCGCTCCTGCACCGGCTTCGCAAGCTCGACACCGAGACGCAGGAGATGGGATCAAGCCGCGAGTTCATGAAAGAGCTGAAGATGGACCTCTACGAGGACGAGATCTTCGTCTTCACCCCCAAGGGAAAGATCGTGAAGCTCGCCAAGGGATCCACCCCGGTGGATTTCGCCTACGGGATCCATACCGAGGTGGGCAACCAGTGCGTGGGGGCGCGGGTGAACAGCCAGATGGTCCCCCTGAAGACCGAGCTCAAGAGCGGAGACATCGTCGAGATCATCACGAGCAAGAAGGGGCACCCCTCCGAGGCCTGGCTCAAGTTCGTGAAGTCGTCCAACGCGCGCTACAAGATTCGCGCGTGGCAGAGGCGCGACCTGGACCTTGACCGGAAGGAGCACGAGGTCGCGGGCAAGCCCGAGGACGAATCGAAGAAGAAGCAGGAACGCCAGGAAAAGACCGCCGAGGTCTCCATCCCCGACTCCGAGCTCATCAAGATCAAGAACGCATCTCGGCAGAAGCGCAGCTCCCTGAGCATCAACGGGACCTCGAACGTGCTCATAAAGCTCTCGCAGTGCTGCCAGCCCATTCCCGGCGACGACGTGATCGGGTTCATCACGCGGGGGCGCGGCATCACGGTCCACAAGAAGACCTGTCCCTCGCTCGCGAGGCTGCGCATCGAGCAGGAGCGCTTCATCAACATCGTCTGGGAGGGCTCGGGGAACACCTACCCCGTCAAGATCGTGATACGGGGGATCGACCGGCAGAATCTCCTCAAAGACATCGCCGACGAGATCGCGGTCTGCAAGACCAACATCCTCAAATTCGAGGCGAACATCGTCTCCAAGGACAACGCGGAGTTCAAGCTCATCATCGAGGTCCAGAGCATGGCACAATTAAAGGAGATCGTGGCGAAGCTCAAGCACATCAAGAACGTCACCAACGTCTACAAGCTGAATGAAAAGGTGCTTTTAAAGTAGCCATGCGGGTGATCCTGGGCTCCACATCGCCGCGCCGCAGGGATCTCCTGGGCGCGCTGGGAATCGATTTCCGGATCCTCGCACCCTCGGCGGACGAGTCCGCGCACCCCGGGGAGGAGCCCCTGGCGTACGCGCTTCGCGTCGCGCGCGACAAGGCGGATTCGGTGGTGTCCGATGTTGCGGGGCGGCGCGGCGCCTCGATCGTGATCGCGTGCGACACGATCGTCACCATCGACGGGAAGATCATAGGCAAGCCCGCGGACAGGGCGGACGCGCTCGGCATCCTGGGCACGCTCACGGGAAGGACCCACTCGGTGATAAGCGCCGTGTCCCTCGCGCATGTTGCCGCGACGACGCGGGTCCTGACCGGGGCGGAGGAATCGCGGATCACGTTCAGGAATCTCGGCCCCCCCGAACTGGAGAGATACCTCGACAGGATCCACTTCATGGACAAGGCGGGAGCGTACGCGGCCCAGGAGCACGGCCGCCTCATAATCGAGCGGATCGAGGGCTCCGTCACGAACGTCATAGGGTTTCCCCTGCGCCTGTTCTTCCGCATGCTGGGTGAGATGGGGCTCGCCGGGTCGCTTTTTTGCCCGGAAAATGAAAACGGGACGGGCGACGAGCCCCCGTGCGGCGCCGCGGGAAATACCGGCAGTCGGGACCGTCCGGCTTAAATTTATTGACGCCCCCCGTTCCATGAGGTATGATTATAGCAAATAAAAACCGTCACACCGGCCGGGTTACGAATCCTTTGCGTCGAGGAATACCCAATGTATAAAAGAAAGAAGTACGTCGTCGACAGAAAATTCCAGCTGAAGACCACCTTCTCCATCCTTGGAATGATCGTGCTCGCGGGGGTAGTCATAATTTCGTCGATCGGCATCAACATCGCCATCAACAACGAGCGCCTGAACAACGTCATCGTCATCCATAACAACGTCGTGGATGCCCTCCTCACCTATGCCCAGGAATCCCAGGGTTCAGGCGACGCCGCCGCGATCAGGAACGCGTCGAAGGTCAACGCGCAGAACATAGAGACAATCAACAAGATCCTCTTTCACAACAACATGATGCTGCTCGTGATCATCGTCGTGATTCTCCTGCTTAGCATCGTCACCTTCTTCATGCTCATCCGGCTTACCCACCGCATCTCGGGGCCGGTCATGGTGATTTCGGGCTATATTCGCCAGATTATCGAGGGCAAGCTCCCCCACGTGAGAAATCTCCGCGAGGACGACGAGCTCCAGGAGCTGAACGAGCTCGTCGGTGAGTTGGTGGAGAAGCTCAGGGAGAGGGAGAAGCGGTAACGGTTCGTCCCGGCAGGAAAAAATATTCTTGATTAATATCAAGCCTTCATTTACGACGTCTGCTGTGGCTTCGCGGGCGTAATTCAGTGGTAGAATGTCAGCTTCCCAAGCTGAACGTCGTGGGTTCGAGTCCCATCGCCCGCTCAGGAACGGTTCATTCCGTACGAAAGGCATGAAGACCCTTAAAAGCAAGCTCGGTGCCGGCGGCGTGCTGGCGGCAATAGGCAACACCCCCCTCATCGGAATGCGGAACCTTGTCCCGGGCAACGGGGTGCAGGTGCTCGCCAAGTTCGAGGGCGCGAACCCGGGCGGCTCCATCAAGGACAGGCCGGCGCTCTACATGCTGCGCCACGCAATCGAGAGCGGAGAGCTCACCCCCGACAAGATCATCCTGGAACCCACGAGCGGCAACACCGGAATCGGCCTGGCCATGGTCGGGGTCGCGCTCGGGCTGCGCGTGAAGCTGTGCATGCCCATGTGCGTGAGCATGGAGCGTCGCAGCATACTCGAGGCCTTCGGGGCCGAGCTCGTCCTCACCCCCGGGTGCGAGGGCACCGACGGCGCCATAGTCCGCGCGCGCGAGATGCTCGCGGAAAACCCGTCCATCTACTACATGCCCGACCAGTTCTCGAACCCCTTGAACATCCTCTCGCATTACGAGACCACCGCGCCGGAGATCATCGAGCAGACCGGCGGGAGCATCGCCGCATTCGTCGCGGGGCTGGGGACCACCGGCACGATCATGGGCATTTCCAGGAGGCTGCGCGAATTCAACCCGGACATAAAGATCTACGCCGTGGAGCCGGTGATCGGTCACGCGATCCAGGGGCTCAAGAACATGAGCGAGAGCATCGTGCCCGGCATCTACGACCCCGCGGCCATCGACGAGATCATCACGGTGGGGGACGAGGAGGCCTTCCAGGCATGCCGCGAGCTCGCGGCGCACGAGGGCCTCTTTTGCGGGATGTCCAGCGGCGCGGCCATCGTGGGCGCATTGAAAGTCGCACGCGGCTTGACGCACGGGAACGTGGTCACCATCCTCCCGGACCGCGGCGACCGCTACCTTTCCACGTCCCTGTACAAGTCCATCTGCGCCAAGTGCCCGCCCTAGGGCCCCGGTGCGCGCGCGGATATCCGCGGGCGCACGCGTAAACGTGTTTTAATTTTAGTCGCTCGCCTCTACCCTTGACGGTCGCGCACACCAATTTCACCAGGCGCCCAGATGGCAGAAAATCAAACCCCCGCAGCCCCTGACCGGTCCGCCGTGAAAATCCTCCTGCTCTTTCTCCTGTACATGTCACAGGGGCTGCCCTACGGCTTCCAGACCATCGCGCTCCCGGTCTACCTGAGGACCAGCGGTGCATCGCTCGCCGCGATCGGTCTCACGGGCGCGCTCGCCCTGCCGTGGATGCTCAAGGCCCTGTGGGCGCCCCTGGTGGACCGATGGGGGAGCGCACGAATCGGCCGCAGGAAATCATGGATACTTCCCCTCCAGGCGATGCTCGTGGGGACCATTCTCGCGGCATCGACGATCGATCCCTCCACGCACATGCACCTGCTCCTCGCGAGCCTACTTGTTATGAACCTCGTCGCCGCCACCCAGGACATCGCGGTGGACGGCCTCGCCGTGGACGTGCTGGGTCCCGCCGACCTGGGGCCGGGAAACGCGGCGCAGGTCGTGGGGTACAAGGCCGGCATGCTCATCGCCGGCGGGCTCCTGGTGTGGCTCTCGTCGTTCTTCGGGTGGAGGGGGCTCTTCATTTCCATGGCGGTTGCTGCCGCGCTCCCGCTCCCCATGATCTTCCTTTACCGCGAGGGCGCGCACACCTTCTTCAGGGCGCCGCTCCCGGATTTCCGGCGTATCCTGGGAAAGGTCGTCGATTTCTTCCGGCTCCCGGGCGCATGGAGCCTGGTCCTCTTCATCGCAACCTACAAGCTGGGTGAATCCATGATCGACGCCATGTTCAAGCCCTTCCTCGTGGACGCGGGATTCTCCCCGGGCACGATTGGACTCTGGATGGGGACCTACGGCATGGCGGCGTCCATCGCGGGCTCCCTCGCAGGCGGCCTGCTCTCGTCGCGATTGGGCGTGTTCCGCGGTCTTGCCGCGGGCGCGCTCCTCAGGGTGTTCCCGCTCGCGCTCGAGTGGTCCCTCACCCTCGTCGATCCCACGCCGGCGCAAGTCATTGGCGTCACGCTCGCGGAGCATTTCTTCGGGGGCATGCTCACCACGGCGCTCTTCGCCTACATGATGTCGCGCGTCGACCGCGAGATCGGCGCGACGCACTACACCATCCTCGCGAGCGTCGAGGTGTTCGGGAAGTCCCCCGGCGCCTGGGCCTCGGGGATTCTCGCCGACAGGATGGGATACTCCTGGCTCTTCGCGGCGGGAACGCTCGTCTCGACAGGGACCCTGGGGCTGCTGGCGACGCTCGGGGACAAGAGGAAAAAGTGAGCGGGGCTGAAGAGAAATTTTTTGTTCCGAATGTTTCCGGGATTTCTCCCACTGCAAGACAAAGTTCAAATTGAGAGAAACGAGTCGGACCTTGTCATCCCGACCGCAGGGGGAGATCTTACGGCATATTCGAGGATAAAATTTCTCACCCGAAAAGACAGGATCGGATTGAAAACGGGAGCAAAGCGGCAATTCAAGCAAATAGCGCGCAACGGGACAGGTGCCCATCGGTACCCCATGCTTTGCAAGGCGCGGGGGGCCGATCGGATTCCCGGTTTTCAGGGGACTATTTTCCGAAGAGGCTCATCATGGTGCGTATCCTGAACTGCAGCAGCCGCGCGAAGAAAGAGATCCTGGCGCCAAAGCCCAGTCCCGCCACCGAAAGCGCCATGCCCACGACGGTGATCGAGACGAGCGCCCGGTACCGCTCCAGCTTCTTCAGCACGTCGTCCGCGACCGCCATCACCGGGGACGGAACGCCCCTGTAGCGGATCTCGAACGCGGCGTACACGGGCTCCGTCCACGCGTAGACCTTCTGCCCGTTTTTCATTGTCGCATAGCGCGCGCGCGCCGATATGACGTAGCGCCCGTTCTCCAGCCCCTTTACGCTCAGGATGTTTCCCTTCTGGGTCACGCGCTCGCCCGGATCGCGCCTGTCGAAGTCGAGCGCCACCGCGAAGCCCGCGAGCGATTCGGCCGGGATGTTCCGTGCGACGAGCAGCGCGTCGAAGGAATTGTTCCTGAAGGGCTCCGCGGCATCGAACGGAAATTCCAGGCCGAGTCCCGGCACGGGAAGGAAGGCCACGGGCTGGACGATTTTTTCCTCGAAGCCCCGCGCGAGCCTTTCGTAATAGCTCTTGTCGAGCTTCTCCGCGCGGTTCACGATGATTTCGTACGTCGCCATACGGCTGGCCGTGTTGAGCTTGTCGAGCGCCTCCAGCGTGAAAAAATAGCGGCCGTCGTCGAGATTATTAAAAACCGCCTCGAAATTCGTGGTGAAGGTCTCGGGACGCTTGGCCACGTCGTTCCCGAGCGAATACAGGAAGCCCTTGAGGCGCTGCCGGTCGACGTCCTGTACCGACCACTTGAATTCGGCGGCTCGCGAGGGGACCGCCTTCGCCTCGGGATGGGACGAGGACACGACCACCGGCATGGGCAACTGGTTCTTGCTTACCAGGATCTTGTAGTGCATCGTGCGTGAGTAATTGTTCGCGCCGTCGATGGCGCGTATGTGGAAATAGGTGACGCCGTCATCGAGGCCGGTGACCAGGAAGTTCCGGGCGTTGCCCTCCAGCGTGGATACCGGCGGGATGAAGTCGGGGATGGCGTTCACGTACACCGCATACCCCTTAATCCCCGACTCGTCCGCGGGGGGAGTCCATTCGATGAGCGCCTCGGTGTTGCGCGTCCACACGCCCTCGGGATGGGTCCGTGAATAGAGCACGGGCGGCTCCACGTACACGTCAGAGTACTTCGCCACCACGCGCAGGTCCTCCTCCCACATCGCGATGATCCGGTTTGAGGTGGCGACTCCCACGGGCTTGCGCGCCTGGACGCCGGGCTGGCTCACCACGACCTCCTCCTGCGTGAGCTCCCTGTCGGTGAGCCTGAACTTGCGCGCCGTGATGCCCGGCTTGATCTCGCGGCTGTCGTACCACATCACCACGACCTCGTCGTTGCGCGGGGGAAATATCACGGGCGCGTAGCAGTTGGCCTTGGTGACGGAGACCGTGACCGGGTTTTCGTCCCAGTACTCTCCGTAATCGCGGCCGCGGAGCATCTTGATGGCCCAGGTTCTGTCGTCGTTGTTCTGGTACACGCAGTAGACCGAGTCACCGCTGAACATGATCGAGGGAGAGGCGTCGTTCGCGTTGCTCCTGGTGATCTTCTGGAAGGAGCTCCAGCTGCGCCCGTAATTGCCGGATTTCATGAAATAGAGGTCGTCGGAAAGGACCTGGAAGCGCTCTTCCTTGCCCTGCCATACCAGGAAGATGTAGCCCCCCTCCGTGGTGATGGCGGGGAAGAACGCGCCCCTGAGGGAGCTGGAGCTCGCGAGCACCTCGGGCTTCTCGAAGAGGATGCCGGTCGTGTTCACCGAGTGGAAGAGATTGAATACGTTGCGCTGGAAGCCGTGGTAGAACACGTGCAGCGTTCCCCGGTCGTCGTAGAGCGCCTGCGGGAGGAACTCCATGTCCGTGTGGAGGACCAGGCGCTCGGGCGCGGACCACGTGGCGCCCCAGTCGGTGCTGCGCGAGAGGAAGATGCGGCTGTTCGAATCCTCCTTGTAGATGTTCTGCCACACCACGGCGATATGCCCCATGGGCGAAATGGAAACGTGCGGGTGGTGGTCCACGTCCTGGTCGACGGGCGAAATCAGGCGCGGTGGAATGAACGTGGCCCCCTCGTTGAACGAGAGCACGATGTAGACATTGTTCGATTTTCCGTCATTGCCCTCGTAGACGGCCGCCATGAAGTTGCCCCTGGCCGCCATCTTGATGTTCTTCGCGGTCACACCGTAGGGGGAGATCATGAAGCTCTTTTCCCAGCCTACCGGGTAGGTCTCCACGCTCGTGATGGAAAACACGCCTATGACGATGAGCGACACGACGGCGACTCCGAGCGCCGACCATGCGTACTCGCGCATGAAGGCATGCCTGAAATAGACCATGAGTATGTTGGACAGTATCCGCTTCACGGGCGCTCCCTTATATATCATCGACATGGCCGGTACGCATGTCAACCCCGCATTAAAATTTTTATTGAAAGACGGGCCCGTCCGTAGTATACGGGTACTTCACCCCTGACGCCATGAGCCATTTTTCGTCCCATGAAATAACCGTCATCTTCACCTCCCTGGCGCTCATGCTCGGGACGGGAAAGCTGTTCGGGGAGCTTTTCCGCCGCATGCGCATGCCCCAGGTCGTGGGCGAGATCATGGCCGGATTTCTACTGGGCCCCACGGTGATGGGGCGGCTTGCGCCCGACTTCTTCGCAACGGTGTTCCCCGCGGGGGCCAGGAGCACCGTTGCGGTCGAGACCCTGGTGCTCCTGGGAGTGGTGTTTCTTCTGTTGATCGCGGGCCTCGAGGTGGACCTTTCCTCGGTAATCAAGCAGGGACGCGCCGTGATGTGGACGGGAGCGTTCACCGTCGCGATTCCCTTCCTCCTGGGGACCGCGCTGCCCATAGTCATGCCGGGGCTTTTCAATGACACCGCCGGGCCCGTGGTGCTCCCGCTTTTCATGGGGACCGCGCTGGCCATCACGGCCCTCCCCGTGATCGTGAAGATACTGCTTGACCTCAAGCTCTTCCACAGCGATTTCGGGATGCTCATCCTCGCCTCGGCCATGGTGAACGACTTCACCGGCTGGCTCTTCTTTTCCGTCATCATACAGATCATGCAGACGGGAAGCGCGAGCGCGGGCTCCCTCCTGGGCACGCTGCTCCTCACCGCGGGCCTTGCGGCGATCATACTGACGGGGCTGCGCTACCTGGCGAACCTTTCGCTCCCCTGGATCCAGAGCCGCATGGAATGGCCCGGGGGCGTGATCGTACTGATCGTCACGACCGGCCTGCTCCTGGCGGCACTCACCGAGGCAATCGGCATACACGCGATCTTCGGGGCGTTTTTGGCGGGGGTCGCAATAGGCGACTCGCCCCGCCTGCGCGGTCATTCCCGCGAGATCATTCACCAGTTCATAAGCAATATCTTCGCCCCGCTCTTCTTCGTATCCATTGGGCTCGATCTCGACCTGGGATCCCACTTCAGTCCCGTGCTCACCCTCACGCTTACCGTGCTCGCCTTCGGGGGCAAGATGCTGGGCGCTCTGGCCGGCGGGATCATGTCCGGGATGAAGCCCCGCGACACCCTGCCGGTGGGTTCCGCCATGAGCGCGCGGGGCGCCATGGAAGTCATAATTGGAAGCCTCGCCCGCCAGTACGGGATCATAGGCGACGAGACCTACGCCGCGATCGTGATCATGGCCGTCCTGACCACGGTGGGCGCAGGTCCCCTGGTACGGCTCTTCATGAAAAAGGAGCGCGGGATCACGCTCTCCTCGCTCATCGACAGGCCGTCGTTCGTGTCCTGGATGACGGCACAGAGCGCCGACGAGTGCATCGCCGAGCTCGCCCATACCGCGGCCGCGAAGACGGGGCTGGAGGCGCTGGACATCACGCGCCTGGTGATGGCGCGGGAAGCTCTCATGAGCACGGGCCTGGGCGAGAACGTCGCCGTTCCGCACGCCCGCATGGAAGGAATTGGCGGCCCCGTGGTGGTCGTGGGCCGCTCCAGGGAGGGGATCGACTTCAACGCGCCGGACGGCCTTCCCGCGCACCTGGTGTTCCTCATTCTCACGCCGCCCGCGGACCACGACGCGCAGATCCAGGTGCTCGCGCAGATTTCCACCATCTTTTCGCAGGAGCGCGTAAAAAGGCTTGCCCTGCAGGCGAAGGGATATATAGAATTCAGTGCCGCCCTGCATCCGGCCGGCGCCGCAGATAAAGAGCCAAAACACGCGCGAGGAGCCACGCATGAAGCTCGCTGAATTCATAGAACGGCAGGCCGACAGGCTGTTCATCCTGGACAACGAGTGTTACGTGATTTTCACCGGCGACGAGCTCACCGACGAGCGGCCCTTCATCCGCATAGGGAACTGGATGAACCTGCCGGTGGAGATCATCCCCCTCATCGAAAACATCATCATCACCGACGCGGTCACCGGGAACCCGGCGCACGAGCAGTTCAACATCGACGTCACTCACCTGGCGGCGAACCGCTACATAGGCTCCAGCTCCGTCGTGAAGCGGTACCTGGAGTTCCAGAAGAGCTTTGGCCTGGATCTAAGAAACGCGTCCATCGTGGACATAGAAAAGGACATCCCCAGCGTGTCGCACTCGAAGACGATATCGGACCGCGACTCCTTCATAGGCATATTCTACAGCGACGGCAACTTCCGCGTGACGCACAACCGAGTCACGATCTTCAACGGCAAGGACGCCGCCGCGAGGCACTATAGCGACGCGCGCCTGCACGAGCACCTCTGCGAGCGAGCCAAGGATTCCGCCCGGTACGCGGGGAGCGGGATGGTACTACTGTGCAACAATCCGCTCTTTTACCGGAACCGGTTTTTCAGCTCGTACCACTTCCCGCGCGCCTACTACGGCGACTTTTCGTCGCTGGAGATAGACCCGGCGCGCATCCGCGAGATCTTCCTGCCGTCGGACAATACCATCAACGTCGCGAAGTTCCTCAAGTGGAAGCACGTCGCGCGCGGGCGCGTGCGCATCTTCTCCGACTCGAAGGAGAACATGGACCTGCTGCAGAAACTTTTTTCGGCGGCGACCATCGTGCGCCACCCGTTCAGGGGCTTCACGCACGACACGGGCGACGGTCTCCAGCTCAGGAACTACGCGGACTCCTTCAACCTCCGCCTGGCCTACAAGAAGGTCCGCCCTTCCTCCATGGACCTGGACCTCGCCTACGTCAAGGGGCGCGCGGGCGTGCAGGAAATCACGAAGGACTCCCTGGACGGGATACTGGTGCATTATCCCGTCTACCACGACATGAACGTCGCGCTCAAGTCGGCGCACAAGCCCGTCCTCGTGCTCACCGACGCGGCCACGCCGCTCGCACGGCTCAGGGGGGCCGACATCACCCTGGTCCGGCCCGGGATCCGCTACGAGTTCGCGAAGTACCCGGACCCGGCGGCGCTCGTCAACGAATGCACGGCGGCGATCGCCGACGAAGAGATCGCGTCCCTTTACCGCGCACACCGGCTTGAGGAGCTTCCCGCGCCCGCCCGCGCACGGCTCGCCTCCGGCGGGGACGAGGCGGCCCTCACGGCCTTCAATCTTGCCGGTGCGCTGCGCGCGCTCATGCAGACCACCACCGACCGGAAACTCGCCGCCTCCGCGAAGAAGGCGCTCGCCGAGCTTGAGTCCGCCTTCGACCGCGACGCTTTCTTCGCGGGAGGGCAGGGACGCATCACCGTGCAGCTCGCCTTCCACTCGGGCGGCGTGATCGAGATCGCGGCGGCCGAATCACCTGCAGCTTATTTTGTCCCCGACGACATCGGCACGGACGAGGGCGCGCTCGAACGCGTGGCCGACCGCGGCCTCGCGGAGTTCTTCGCGACCATCCAGCGGGACCGCGCCCGGCTTGCCGAGCTCCTCGCGCTCTACGCGCCCTCGGGCGGCTGGGCGGAGAAGGTGGAGGAGCTGCGCGGCGCGATTGGAAGAAAGAAGGACGATTTCCGCGCCGACGCGTTCAGCGCGAGCGACGTCGACAGGGCCATCAGGGAAGAGGAGAAGCCCCCCAGGGGGAAGCTCGTCACTCCCCGGCGCATCCTCGCGGCGAGCCTCGTGCTCGCGCTCGGCGTGCTCGCCCTGGGGCTGGCGCGCCACTTCCGCGCGGGCGACGGCGTGGACGACGCCCGGGAAGAGCGCGCGCGGCTCGTCGCGAAGTACCGGATCGCGGTGAACGAGCGCGAGATATTCGACAACGCGAACGACATCTCCCTCAAGAACGGCTACGCGCCGCTTATCTATCCCGGAGTGAAGGTGAAGAACCCGCACTGGATCTTCCCGGGCAACGAGTTCGAGATGCCCGACGGCACGAAGGTCACGGTGAAGGAGGGGGACACGCTCTGGGGCATCTCCCACCGCTGGCTCACGGACGCGAGCATACGGTTCAACCAGGCGCTGGAGCCCGTGATCGAGGGCCTGGCCGCGGGCAAGAACATGGAAGCGGAGATCGCGCTTCTCCAGAGGCTCGCCTTCACCGCCTCCCAGAAGAAAAGGGCCGCGGAGCTGGCCACCGGCGGCAAGTGACCGATGGACGAAAAAGAGCGCATCAATTACTACGTCGAGCCCGTCGAGATCGAGATATATTTAAAGAAGTCGGGCAAGGTCCGCACCATCATCAAGGACATGAACATAGAGCTCATCGACGTTGAGCCGCTGAACGAGCACAGCGCGAAGATATTCAACCACTTCAGGGAAAAGGACTCGCCCATCGACCTCATCGAGATCATGAACGAGTTCCCAGAATACATGCGCGCCATCTACGATTCCTACTACCAGCACTTCGACCTGTTCGAAAAGCTCTCCCGGCACTTCCAGCAGGGCACCACCGGGAGCATCGACGCCCTCAGGCTCGCGCTCTATTTCACCGAGCTCCTCATCAAGTACGAGCCCACGCTCGCGTCCTCCCGGTTCATCGGCGACTTCGAGACATACAACCTTAACTACCTCATTCGCCGGCTCAACGCCACGGGTGAGAAGTTCATGCTCGAGGACTCCACGGTGTCCTACCTCATCAACCGGCGCAACAAGGCCCACGAGAGCGAGCCCCCCAACCGCGAGTTCCTCAAGCTCGTGGAGCTGTGGCAGTACAACGTGCGGGAAAAGTTTATTTAGTCTTCCATGAGAGCCCCGCCTGGAAGGACTCCATGGCCGGGAATTCAAGGATGCGCCCGTCGTCGCGCAGGGGCACGCCCCACTCCTCGTCGTGGCAGCGTACGTACAGCGGGCCCCCTTCCGGGACCCGGGGGCGTCGTGTGAGCGCGCGTGCCGGCGTTCCTCCACGGGCGGGCGCGGACGCACGGGACGTATGCGATTCGGCCCCCTCCCCATCCATCAATCCCCTGATGGCCGCTCTTTAAT
>CALMJO010000163.1 GCA_937864375.1 uncultured Spirochaetota bacterium | reverse complement strand
CGCCCGCGGTGTGGTCGGCCATGGTGCCCAGCACCCCCGCGTGCACGACGGCGTCTTGCTGTAAATGGCGCTGCTGGAGCGCGAGCGTCGTCTCGCACCAGCCGGGCCCGCACTCTTTCAGGACAATGCCCACGTCCTGGACGAAGTTCGCGGTCGCGAAACCGCGCTCGATCACCTGCCGGTAATCGCTGTTTCTGGGTTCCATGGGCCTAGCGTGACATTATCTTCACGAAGCCGTCCAGCCTTCCCTTCTCCTGGGCGGCCTTAATGCCCATTTCCTGTATGGTCGCGGGAACCTCGGGGATAACGACGCGCTCATGCATCGCGATCGCCTCTGCCGGGCACGCGGTCGCGCAGAGCCCGCAGCCTATGCACTTGTCCCCGCTTACCACGGCGATCCCGTCATTCATCCCGATCGCCTTGACCGGGCAGCGCTCCAGGGCGCAGACCTCGCAGCCGGTGCACGCGGCGGCGTCCACGCGCGCCTCGAAGCGGCTGGGCTCGAATGCGTGCGGGTGATTGAGCTGCGTTTTTCCCCTGAGGATGGTGCAGCAGCAGGGACAGCAGTTGCAGATGACATTCGCGCGGTCCTGGCTGTTGTTGCTCGTGTGCACCAGCCCCGCCTCGTCGCTTCGTTTTAAGGCATCCTTCGCCTCGTCTTTCGTCGCCTGCCAGGCGTAGCCGCGCTCGACCAGGAACTTCGCCGCCGAATCGAAGATGATGCACACGTCTTTTGGCTTGTCGCATTTACCCACGCTCACCCGGCAGGCGCACTTCGTGAGCGCGACGTAATCGGAATTGTCGATGAGCTTCGCGACCTCCTCAAAGGGATGTACCCTGGACTGCGGCGCGAGCGATTGCGCCACCGGGACCACGCGCATGAGCGGCGTGGGATTTCCCGCGAACGACGCGCCCAGCGCCTCGTGGTGGTATTTCTCCCAGAGCACGCCCAGTTGCCTGTGCATGGGCGTTCCCCCGCCCTTCATGAACGGAAACTCGAAGAGGCCCGGAATCGTGGGGACGAGCCCGTAGCTCTTTTTTCCGTCCTTGTCCCTGGAAAATATTATGGCCTTGTCCGCCATCGCCTCGAGGCGCGCGCCCGCCGTCGCCTCGTCGAGCGACGCGGCCTGCGCGATCTTCGCGAGCGGGATCGGCTTGAAACTCATGACGAGCGCGATGTCCGCCTCTTCCGGCGTGAAAAGTATCTTGAGAATTTCAATAAAGGTGTCCGTCCTCGGCGCGGTCGAGGGATGCGTATCTATTATCCGCTGCAATGCTTCGTACCTGTCCATGGGTCCTCCCTGTTGTCGTTATCGTTTGAGCGGGGGGCCGATTGCGGGCCCGTTCCGTTTCCATACCCGCTTTCTAATCGACCTTCCTGAAATCCGCGAATGTAAGCTTCACGAAGTCCTTCCCCGTTCGGGGCGGTTCCCCCGCCGCCGCGCGCGGCGCGAGCGAGAGCGACTGCGTGGGACACGCATGCGCGCATACCCCGCACCCAATGCATTTCGCCGCATCGGCGAACGCGGCCTTCCCGTTTTTTGAAATCCCGCCCGGAAAACCGGCGAGCGCGAGTGCGTCCGTGGGACAGCGCTTCACGCAGAGACCGCACGCCTTGCACGTCGCCGGATTAGCGCGAATCACGCGGCTGGACGGGACCAGGCTCATGGCGTGGCCCAGCCTATGGTACAGCGTGAACCACATGCAATATTCCCGGTCGCAGTTGCAGATCGTGTCCGGCTTCTCCTGCTGGTTCGATATGCCGTGCACCAGCCCCGCGTCCGCAGACTTTTTCAGGATGTCGAGCGCCTCGTCCCGGCTTATCTCGCGGCCCATGCCGTTCTCGACGGTGTAGCGCCCCAGCCTGTCGAAGTGCAGGCACACCTCCATGGGCGCCGATGACTTCTTGTACGAGGGATCGAGGTTCTTGATGTGGCGGCACGGGCACACCGACACGGAGTAGAACTCGAACGAGTCCATGATCTTCGCGAGGTCCTCGTACGGCGCCACCGTCCTCGGATCGGCCACGCTCATGCCGATCGGGATCGCGCGCAGTCCCTTGTGCTCCGTGCGCGTCCACGGCTCCAGGAAGCCCCTCTCCCAGTAAGCGTTCGCATTGCGCGCAACGTACCTGCTGTGCTCGTCGTCGCGCCCCGGCCAGCCGAACGCGCGGATCTGCATGAAGATATCGTTCAGGGCGTAGAGCACGAGATCGCCCTTCATGCTCTTGAATACAAGCCCCTCGCGGGCGAGTATGTCCAGGCGCGCGCGGAGGACATCCGCGTCCATTCCCTTCGCGCGCGCGAGATCCTCGGCCGGAGCGGGAGTGAAGGGCATACCGGTGAGGAGCTTCGCGACGTCCGGCGCATACCGCGCCCTGACGAATGATTCTGCCTCGGCCGGGGCGGGGAGCCCGTACCATGACTGCGCCATCCACTCCATGAATTCCGGGTATACCCTGTCGTTCGTGTCCATTCAGTTCCTCCCGCGCATCGGCGCCATTCACATCTCCAGCAGGGAGCGCACGAGGTTTTCCGTGCGGTAGTGCCCGTTCGTGAGCTCCGCGAAGGGATGCTCCCCGCCAAAAAGCGCGCTCATGATCGAGGGCACGTCGGCACCCCCGCCTTGAAGCTCCTTCGCCCGCCCCGCCATCTCCTCCAGGTATGCGATGCACGCCTCGAGCGCCGTCCTTCCCTCCTCCACGATCTTCCCCACGGAGGCGAGCAGCACGAGCTTCCCCGGCAGCGCCGCAATGATCTTCCTCATCGAGTCTACCGTCTGCCGCATGTTCTCCTCCGGGCGGATGAACTTGGGCTTTTCCCGCGCGAAGATGTCCCCGGAGAAGCACCAGCCCAGCGCGCGCTCCACGAGCGCGACGTGGCCCAGGCTGTGACCGGGCGTGTCAATCACCTGGAAAACATGCGAGGGCGTGCGAATCTCTCCGGGAAGCTCCGCGGGTTCCGACGGTCCCGGCGTGCCCCACACGAATTCCTGGTAGGGAAGAAGCGGCTGGCCCCCCTTGATAAAGGGAATCGATTCGCGGTGCGCGTAAATGGGCGCCCCGAAATGCCGGGCGACGAGCGCGTTCGCGCCTATGTGGTCCTCGTGGAAGTGGGTGTTCACGACCTGCTCCACGCGCTCGTTTTTTATAAACGCCATGAACTCTTCCTTCGTCCAGTCGCATCCCGTGTCGATGAGAAGCCCGTCCACCAGGTACGCGGCGATCCAGTACAGGACGCGCCCGTCCATCTCCCTCCCCATGCGGACCTGGGTGATGTCGTGGTACGTGCTCGTTTCCAGCATGGCGTGTCCCCTTTCCCTTTACAGGCTGTCGTTCATTTTTTCCAGGAGCGCGAAGAGCGTCTCCCGCTCCCCGTCCGTGAGCGGCGCGAAAAGCTTCTTATGGAGCCCGCCCGACACCCGCATGATCGCGGGCCTCGCGGCCCTCATCTTGTCCGTGCCGGCGACGAGCGATACCCTCCCGTCCTCCGGATGGGCGATCTTCGTGAGATATCCATGCTCGATGAGACGCTGCACGGTCCCGGTGATCGTGGACTTGTCCTTGTAGGTATAGCGGGAAATCTCCTTCATGGGCATGGGGCCCTTGCGCTCGACGATGTAGAGCACGTCGCCGTAGGACGGGGCGACCCCGTCCATGCCCTCGCGCGCCATCTCCTCCTCGAGGAAGGCGTAGGCCTTCTGGCGGATGCGGCTCAGGGTGTAGAGGAAGTTGGTTGGCTTGACTTTCATATTTAGTTTGGTACTAAACTAAATGGGGGCGGGTATGTCAAGCTTTTTTCAAGATTCCAGGGTTGTGGATGGATGCGTTTCCCTCAGGCGCTTTTCAAGGGAGATGGATGAGATAACGGCAACGGCGATTGGAGAGATATAGGCGGAGGATGGGATTGGCTTCAACCGGAACGTTCTTTTTTCTCATTCACCTTACTTACCTGCATATGTGACTATTTTTCATGCACCTCGCTGGTCCCCTGGATTCGACCCAATTCCCCATGACTGCATCCAGAGCGAACCCTGTCATCCTGAGCGGAGTCGAAGGATGATGACCCGACAATACAATTCTCTTTGCCCCCTCCGGGGGTGCGGGGGGTCTTTATCTCATCCATCTCATCAAATCCCCCTATCCCCTGTTTCTTTTGGCGTATGAAAAAGGAATTAAGCCTTAGGTTGCTTAATAATTAAAT
>CALMJO010000162.1 GCA_937864375.1 uncultured Spirochaetota bacterium | reverse complement strand
GTCTGGGTCAGGTCGGGCGCCGATTCCACCAGGGTCTGGATCGCCCCGGGGGTGGCTTTAACCGCGACAAACTGGAAGTCACCCTGCTCCGCCAGTACCTCGATCTCTCCCGACCCAGGCAGCTTGATCTCCCGGGCGGGGTTGTTGTCGTTGTCCGCCTTTTCCGGCATCGAGGTTAAATTGAGGCTTCCACCGGATTTAAGCACCCTGGTTTTTCTATCAAACGATTTAGGAAAAACAAGATCCGGGGTGAAATAGGAAAACGCGCACGTCGGGGTGAATACCTTGTTTTTCCAGGTCCCGATATAATACATGTTGGTGATGAACGAATCGAGCACGCCCACCAGGGCTCCATTCTCTCCCGGCACGTAGAGAACCGCTTCACCCTCGATCTTGTCGAATAAGTTCCATTTACCCTTACCGTCCTTTTCGAAAAAGTACGTGGTATAGCAGGGGCCCATGGGGCAGCACCTTGTCTTGATCGCGAAGAAGTCTTTTTTTACGGGTAGGGCCGGATTATAAACTGAAATATAGGTGAAACAATCCGGATTATCGCCGCTTACGAATATATTGTCGTTGTCGCCCTCCAGGCTGTACTTCATCCCTTTGTAAGAGCATCCGCAGAGCTTGATCCCTGTGTTCAGGATCTCCCGTACCGGCTTTTCAATTTCACCGAGCGGCGGAATCGAATTCCTGAAAAGTTTCTGGAAGGTCCCGGCATCCGGCACGTCCGCGGCGTATGCGACGCTGTAACAAACGAGCAGCAGGAGGGAAGCGATACCCGTGTTAAAAGCACGGAGGCGAATTTTCCGCATTTTGTTCTGTTGCGCCGTCATCGGTCACTCTCCACACGTGATTGAAATGCATATTCCGGCAGCCCGCTCCCCGGGGGAGGCTGGGGATGCCGGGAAAAAACTTCGTTAAAAGCGTCAGGGTGATCCGTACCCTCTTGGGACGGCCACCCGGCGGGCGTCGATCACGATGCCGGTGCTAATCCGACTCGAAAAGCTTCTCCTGTCCGCCCGGCGCCGTCACGAACAGCTGCAGGGCCAGCTCGTAGCGCGGTCCCTGGAAGAACTCAACGCGGATCCGGTGACGCCCCGCGGCGAGGTTCACGACGCCGGTCCCGTCGGACGGCGGGTGCACCCCGTCATTGTCCACGACCAGCGCATCGTCGATGTAGACGCGCGCGCCGTCGTCCGAAAGCACCCTGAAGCCGTATTCTCCGGCAGCCGGCGCGTTAAAAAACCCGGTGTATCGAATCGCGAACCATTCGGTACGGTCGATCCCCGGGAAGCCCAGCTCGAAGCTGTGCGGCTCCACGTTGAGCGTGCGCGTGTAGATGGTCCCCTGCGGCTTCAGGATGGAGAAATCCGGAAGCCCGTCGCTGCCCTCGGGAATGAAGAAAACCTCTCCCTTCATCGCCTTGGGGAATTCCTTGTTCACGCCGAATATGGGATCGCCCTTCACCGGCGTCTCCTTCTTGACCTCGGCCGGTTTTTCGGTCACGGCGCCCTTCCTGGCTTTTTTCAGGGTAAGGGTTTCCTGCTCCCCCGCGATAACCATTCCCGCAAAAACCGCGATGACCACGACCGCAACGATTGCGCCGAATTTTTTCAATGCCGCTCCTCCACCTGGTACCTGATTTTCCGCGATGCTTTCACGGCGCGCGCCTCATGTCAAGCCAATCCTCCCGCGCGCCTCCTACAGCCAGCTTTTCTGGAACACCTCGCGCGCATGGTAGCTTATTATCATGTCGGCCCCGGCGCGGAAGACCGCGGTGAGGATCTCGCGCACGATCTTCTCCTCGTCCACGTACCTGTCTCTTATACACATCTGACGCTGCCGACGAATAGAGAGGTGT
>CALMJO010000161.1 GCA_937864375.1 uncultured Spirochaetota bacterium | reverse complement strand
ATTGTGACCTTTTAAACCACGCGGTGATGAGGGAGGTAGCGGTAGGCGCGAAGCTGGCCTCGCCGACACCGAGCCCGCACCGGGCGACAAGCATGACCGGGAACGATCGTGCGAGTCCGCTGATGACGCTGCAGGCGCTCCAGACCAGCGCCATGAGCGACACCAGCCTGCTCCGCGACCATCGGTCGGCCAGGTAGGAGAGCGGCAGCACGAGGACCGCCATCCCAAGCAGGACCACGCTTCCCAGCAGCCCCACCTGTGGATCTGAAAGCTCGAGGTCTTTCTGTATGAGGGGATAGAGCGGATTGACGCCAAAGCGCGCCATGAAATCGATCAGGTAGAGAAGCCAGACGATGGACATGTAGAAAATGATTCTTGGTTTTGGCAGTGCGACCAGAGGCTTATCTTCTTCGTTCCCCACGACCTTGCCGGACGTATCACTCCGTGTCGTCATAAGCGGCGATCCTCCTTGAGATTCAACGCGGCCGAGCTAAATGCGTTTTAAATTCTTCCGAGCAATGACCATACCGCTCTGCATCTCCTTCAATTTTATACCTGTTACTCAATTATCTTCCAGAACGAATCCTTCCTCACGATTTTCCCGCCACTGAATTCAAGCAGGTCCACTCCGCGCACCGCGATCTTCGTGCCCGAAGCCGCAGTGCCCGTCAGTGTCCACTCCGAGACTCCCAGTTCCTGGCACACCCAGTGGCGATCTTCTCCATAATGCACGTCGGGAATTCCCTCAAAACGCTTTGCCAGTCCCGCGCGGACCTGCTCCTTGCCGATGTATCGGTCGCCCCTGGGGCCTGCTCCCCGGGGATTATAGAACATGCAATCCTCGGCGAAGTAATCCATAATGGCATCAAGGTCGTGGCGGTTGAACGCGTCAATGAATCCCTTCAAGGTTTCAATCGTGACTTCCATACCCATATTCCCCCTTTGAAAAACGATCGAAGAATTACCGATTACCGCTCGCGCTCCGCTCATCGCAGCCGCACGCGCAGCCAAGGAACGCATGCACCTTGCCCCTGATAACATCCTCCCTGCCGGGCACGCTCAGCACGTCGCACTCGGAGCCCAGTATGAAGGGATGTCCTGTCGCACCCATCCGCCGGACGAGTTCGCCTGCCGCAGCAACGGCGTCCTCCCGGGAGAACTCATCGGAATAGAACTTTTTCGTAGGCATGTTGCCGTAGATTACGATATCCTTTGGAATGAGCCTCTCGTCCTCCCAGAGTTTCCGGGAGCTCCCCAGGCTGATCATGACGGGATTGAGGGACACGAACCGGGAGATCATGGCGTTGTCCAGCTCGCCGCAGTCGTGGAACACGAGGTCCACGCCCGCGCCGTCCAGGAAATTTTTAATCTTCCCGTTGGTGTCGATGACGCACCGGTCGAACACGTCCGACCCTTCGCGGATCTGCCTGGGCGAGAAATAGACGATGTTCGCCGCGGGCTCGCACATGATGACGGCCCGGGCGCCCGCGTCGATCTGCCTTCGCAGATAGCCGATGATTACCCGCACCGACAGATCAAGGAGAGCGTCCAGGATCCCGACGGCAGGGTCATCTTCGGCGCCGATTCCCATGCCCTTCATGTAGACCGCGGTGATGGGGTCGTCCATGAGCTTGGTCACCAGGGAGAACGGCCCGATGCACATGCCCATGGGGAACAGTTCGGTATTCTCAACGATATACCGTATGGCCCCGCAGGTCGCGCGCATCCGCGCATTGCCGCTCCTGGAAATTTTTTCCTCGATCGAGGCAATCTCGTCCGGCACCGGGGCTTCATTAAAATGGTATTTTTCAATATCTCCCTCCGGAACGCCCATGGCTTCGAGCATCAGCGCCTTTTCAATCCTCAGGTCCATGAGGGGCATGGCCAGGGGCGTGCCGAACCGCCGGGCGGTCTCCTCGATCACCGTCCCGAGACGTTCGCCGTCGTTCGCGATCGCGTCGTGGTCTTCCTTCTCATGCAGCACGAGATCGGCTCCGATAGGAACGGCATGGCCCGAGTGTGCGAGCTCAATGAAAAACTTCCTGCTCATGTGTTTCCTCCCTTCGCGGACCGCGCCGTCTTCACGCGAGAAGCCGGGCCGCTATGTCCACGGCCGACGCGGCGTCGGCCGCGTACGCGTCCGCCTTGATCTCGTCCGCAAATGCCTGGGTGATGGGCGCGCCGCCGATCATGATCTTAACGCCGCTCGAGATCCCCCGCACTTCGTCGATGATCTCCTTCATGTACATCATGGTCGTCGTGAGGAGCGCGGAAATGCCTATGAGCACGGTGTCGGCATTCTGCCTCAGCGCGTCGGCGAACTTCGCCTTGTTCACGTCGATCCCCAGGTCCACCACGTCGTATCCCGCGCCCTCGAACATCACCGTCACGATGTTCTTGCCTATGTCGTGCAGGTCGCCCTTCACGGTGCCAATGATCACCTTGCCGCGCGTCGCCGTGCTGGTCTCCTTGAGCCTGGGCTTGATGAGGTCCAGCCCGGCCTTCATGGACCGGGCCGCCATGAGCACCTCGGGGATGAAGATGTCGTTGTTCTTGAACTTCACTCCCACCGGCTCCATGCCCGCCACGAGTCCCTTGTATAGAATATCCGAAGGGCTCGTGTTCGCCGCCATCGCCTGTTCCACCAGCGATTTCACCGACGACAAATCTCCCGCCTCGACCTTTTGCGCGATCTGGTCAAGGGTATTCCCTTCCGCCCCCTTCTCGACGGCGTGCGCCTTCTTCACGGATTTTTTTTCATCCTTTTTCGCACCGGTCCCGCGGGTGCCGGTCTTTCCCTTGAGGGGCAGGCGTCCCTCCTTCTCCACCCGCTCGGCGATGCGGTGCAGGCGGTCGAAGGACGCGTCGGGGGGAGTCGAGTCCGCGGTGCCAAGTATCAGCCGGTCCCCCGGTGCCAGGTTGGCGAACAGCCCGTCCATGAACGATTCAAATTCGTCCTTCCCGGTGGACACCTCCAGAAGCATGCTCTCCGGGATGCCGCCCATGATCGTCATCCTGTCCCGCCACCGGCTGTAGTATTCTTCGATCTTCACCTTCGTCATGGGATACGGGGTGACCGATTCGGCGAGGTGGGCGCCGCAATCGCGAATGGCGTCCATGAGCCCAAGGTTCTCGCCGTCGGTGTGGGTCGCGAGGAGCTTTCCCCGGGCGCCCAGAACCGAGGACGCCTTCTTGAGCCAGGGAGTGATCTCCTTCACGAAGTACGGCGGGTAGGTGAGCATGTCGTCGTAGTTCGCGCCCCACAGCACTACCTCGGCCGGCGAGCCCGCTACGATCTCGAGCACACTGTTGAAATATCCCTCGATCTTTTCCGCGAGCGCGCACATCGCGGAATAATTGTCCTGGTATTCGAAGAAGAAGCGCGTGGTGTCTATAAGGTCCTTCTGGATCATGTGCATGGGCGACGCCGCCAGGGTGGGACCGCCCACCGCGACGACGCCGTCCTCGCCCACCTTGTCGATGTACGCCTTGCAGCCCTCGTACTGGCTGAACACCTCGATGTTTTCAAAGAGACACCCCACGATCTCGTAGTCACCGGGCTCCTTGATGACATGCTCCAGCACCCATCCCAGCGATGAGCCGGAGCTTTTCGCTTCCTCCGTCAGTCCGCCCACGGTGCGCACCGTGCCTTTGGGGGTGCGGTACTCCACGATCTGCATCCCCCGCTCGTTCGTCGTCGTCGACACCTCGATGTTCTTCGAAAACCGCCACCCGTAGGCCGACTGCCTGAAGTTGAACAGGCCTATCGCCCGGTGCAGGATATCGTCCGCCGACGACACGTCGGCGAAATTGGGCACCATGTGGTAGAGGGGCCACCCCTCCGCACGGGATATGTCGTCGGGCATCATGCCCTCGTACTTTTTGGGCACGGTGCCCCTCGTCGCGTTGCTGAGCCACCAGAGATCAAGGCGGGGCACGAAGGGGATGACATCCACCATCTCGCCGCGCATCACTTTCAATATTCTCTCTTTGTGCGTCATCATGGTCTGAACCTCCCCGGACAGGAATGGATGATCTGAATCTTGTATATAACAATACACGGGCATGGCGCCCGTGTATTGTACGCCGAATTTGAATTTTTGTATAATCATGCCATTTTCTTGACTTTTCAGCTTTTTTTAGGCTAAAATCAGCCCATGAGCCTTAAATCCCAGCTTACGCCGGGGCTGCTGACGGATATTGGGCGGCAGTTCGAAGCAGCCTCCCGCCTGCCACTCCTCGTGCTCGATGCCTCGGGGAACGCCATGCACGCCCTCGTCCAGGACGAGCACCGCGCCCAGTTCGCGCTCCTGGAAAGCTGCGGCGCCCATTTCCGCGAATGGTGCGCCCGGGTCGCCGACAACTCCTGCCGGTGGGGCGACGCCTATTTCACGACCACGCCCATCGGCACCGTGGTATTCGCGATTCCCGTGCTCGACGGCGACATGCTCGCCGCCGCCTTCGTGAGCGGCTTCACCGCCTTCCCCGAAACGGCCGGAGAGCTCGCCGCGGACGCGGTTAAGGCGCTCGCGGCGCTGCGCCTGGAATGCGACGAGGAGTCGATCCGCGCGCTCAACGTGAAGGTCCTCACGAAGCACCAGGTACGCTACTTCGCCCACCTGCTCATGAGGGTGCTGGGAAGGTACGGCATGCTCGACAGGAGCGCGCTCCGCGAAAAGCGCGAAAGGACCGCCCAGCAGCTCGACATCGCGCACTTCATAGAACAGGCCAAGAAGACCGGGCGCAACGTCGCGGGATCCATCCTCGGCATGCAGGAGGAGATCATCTTCAGGGTGAAGCGCGACGACATCCGCGGGGCCAAGGCGCTCCTGAACGAGTATCTGGGCAGCATCTTCCTGGACACCGGGATGAACTTCGACATGATCAAGATCCGCATCATCGAGCTCATCGTGCTCATGTCCCGGAGCGCGATCGAGCTGGGCGCGGGCTCGCGCGAGCTGCTCCGCCTCAACCAGGACTACCTCGCCCGGCTCAACGGGACCAGCGACTACGAGTCCCTGTGCCACGCGGTGGTGAAAATACTGGAGCATTTCATAGGGAGGATCGACACCATCATGATCGACCGCAAGAGGATGAAGGTGCGCCTCATGATGGACTACATTGGACAGCACTTTTCGGGAAGGATCGCGGCCGCCGCGGTCGCGGAAGCCGCGGGGCTCAGCGTGAGCCGCGCGCTGCACCTGCTCAGGGAAGAGACCGGCGCCTCTTTCCAGGAGCACGTAGCGCGGCAGCGCGTGGATTACGGCAAGTACCTCCTGCTCCATTCCAGTGAAAGCATCGCGCAGATCGCCCTGCAGGCCGGCTTCTATGACAGCAGCCAGTTCACCCGCATTTTCAAGGCGCTCGAGCGGACGACTCCGGGGCGGTTCCGGAAAAGGTTCAGGGCGTAGGGAACGGAACCGGTCCCCATACCGCCTGTTTGCTATTTGATGATGTTATTATCCCAAAGGTCGTCAAGAAAATCCTTCCAGGGCAATATTTCAATGCCGTCTTCAGTTTTACGCTTTGCAGTATCCATTGATACAGCGATATATCGTTTCGCCTTGTATTCTTCCTTGAAAGCCCGTATCCCCTTCAAATGGCGGTTTTGAATCATGACAGACGACTTGACCTCGATCGCAACGTCCGAATCTCCAAGCACGAAGTCGATTTCAAACCCCGAACTTGTGCGCCAGTACGCGACTGGATAAAACAATTCCATATAACCAGAGTGGGCGATAATTTCGGAAAAAATGAAATGTTCAAACGCGCGGCCGAACAACTCCGAGCCCGGTTCCACCCTGCCGCGCTTTGAAAGGTAAGCCGCTATGCCGGCATCGATAAAGTAAAATTTCGGGGCCTGGATTAATCTTCTCTTGGAGCGCTTTCTGTACGCAGGGAGCGTCCTGCCGATCAATGTATCATAGAGTATCTGGAAATACTCTTTTACGGTCGGTGCGCTCACACCGCATTCCGAGGCAATATTCTGATAATTGAGCATTTCACCGCTGGATAGCGAGGCTATTTCAAGAAATCTGCTGAATGCCGGCATGTTACGCGTCAAGGCCTCGGCCGCGATTTCCTCCTTGAGATAATCACCAATATACGACTGTTTCAGCCTTTCGGGTATTTCACTCGTATAGATGGAGGGTAGCAAGCCGTTGTTGACCGCTTTCTCCAGCGAAAAATCGGGGATTTCCCTGAATACAAGGGGGTAAAGCTCATACCTGACGGCCCGCCCGCCAAGCAGGTTTCCATGACCGCGCTTCAACTTGCGGGCGCTTGACCCGCACAAAATGAATCTCAATCCTTTATTCTCGATGAGCCAGTGTACCTCGTCCAGCAGTGAGGGCAGCTTCTGCACTTCGTCGATAATTATCGGGGCTCTCTGTGTTTCGCCCGTCAATCCCTCGGCAAGACATTCTTCTCTTAAGAGCGCCGGATTCCTTAAAAGCCGCGCATACTGGTCCGAAAGGAGCAGGTCATAGTATTTCGCCTCCGGAAACAGATGTTTCAACAACGTGCTTTTCCCGCATTGCCTCGGCCCCCATAAAAAGCATGAATGCTTCTCGGATAAAGATAAATTAAGGGCACCTCTAAAAACTCAGAAAAAAGTTGCATAAAAGGATGAG
>CALMJO010000160.1 GCA_937864375.1 uncultured Spirochaetota bacterium | reverse complement strand
AATGCGGACCTTTTCCTTGCCCGGGGAGCGCCCTTCCGCGATGCCGCGGCACTTCTCATCAATGACTCTCGCGAACGCCTCGAAACGCCGCAGCTCCTGCGGGTCGGGAGCCTGCTCGTTTCCCTTGCCCCCGACGATCATGGGCGGATAGCTTTCCGGCGTGTGGAGCGAATGCCCCGCGAGCACGGAAAATCCCCGCGATTCGACCTCCTTCCTGAGGCTAAGGAGCGTTCTCCCGGTTGATGTAGCCGTAGGTGTTCATCACGAAGGCGGGCGTGCCGTTCTGCGCGGGCAGGCGGCGTATGAACTCCTGCATCAGGAACGGGACCCCGAGAAAATCGGTGAAGGTGGCGAAGCCTATGATCCCGTAACCTGAGAGAGAGGGCGTTCCGTCGCGCACGATGTTGAACAGGCCCAAGTCCATGGCGCGGCACTTTGCCGCAAGATAGCTGCAGGCGAGCTTCGTGTTTCCCGATCCTGAATAGTAACAGATTATTCCTTTCATGCGGGTTGCCTCCGGCTCGGTTTGAACGAACGGTATTCGCCGTAAACGGTATTGTCAAGGGGGAATTCCCCGGGCGCCTTCCATGGGGGATGACGAGATAGAGGCGAACGGCAATGGAGGAGGTGTTGATTGAGGGGAAAACCTGGGTCGTTCAACATGGTTCGACTCCGCTCACCATGACATGGTTAGTGGCATGCACAGAGGAACGGTCATCCTGAGCGGAGTCGAAGGATGTTACTTGAGTAATTCTCCATTTTCATCTCCTCAATATCCTTATCTCCTTCATCTCTTACATCCCCATATCTCCTATTCTTACACACGCTTTTTCCATGTTGTGCTTGATAAAATGCGTCCGTGCGCTTTAATGGCGTGAAAGGGAAGGTTCAAATGGCAGCCTATCTGCTAAAAACAGGAACGATCTTCGCCGCGTGCGCACTGGTTGCGGTGGCGGTCTTCGTGTCGTGCGCGTATTTCAGGAAGGGGGGCGGTGAGCCGGATGGAGGGGAGTACCGTTCGCCCAACTTTCGCGACGGCGTGTTCCTCAATCCCGTTCCCACGACCGTGACGATGGACGGGAAGACCATGAACACCCTCTGGCGCTGGATCTCCATCACGGACGGCCGCACGCCGGGCAGCGCACTCTCCTTCCGGAACGCCTCGATCAGGGAGCAGATGGAGGCGCCGGGCGATCTCAAAATTGCATGGGTGGGCCATTCATCCGTCCTCATGAAGATAGACGGAAAAATATTTCTCACCGATCCCATGTGGGGCAGGCGCGCCTCGCCCCTTAGCTTCATGGGACCGGCGCGCTTCTTCGAGCCGCCCTTTTCGCTCGACGAGCTCCCGCGCCTGGACGGCGTCATCATCTCGCACGACCACTACGACCACCTCGACCGCGACACGATCGAAAGGTTAGGCGCAACCGGCGTCATGTTCTACGCGCCCCTGGGCGTGGGGGCCATACTAAGGTCCTGGGGGGTTGCGGCGGAGAATGTGGCCGAGTTTGACTGGTGGCAGGAGCGCGCACTGGGCGAAGGACACAGGCTCGTTGCCGTGCCCGCGCGGCACTTCTCGGGGAGGGGGCTTCGCAGCCGGAACTCCACGCTCTGGACGGCGTGGGTCGTCGCTGGCGGCGCGCACCGCGTCTTCTTCGGGGGCGACGGCGGCTATTTCGAGGGCTTCGCGGAAATCGGCGCGAAGTACGGGCCCTTCGACCTCGTCATGCTCGAGACGGGCGCCTACGACAGGAACTGGCCCGCCATACACATGGGCCCGGTGAACGCGGTGAGGGCGCACCTGGACCTCAAGGGGCGCGTCCTCATGCCCATTCACTGGGGAACCTTCAACCTCGCGCTCCATGCCTGGACCGAGCCGGTTGAGACGCTCGTCGCCTCGGCGCGCGAGCAGGCCGTCGCGCTCTGCCTGCCGCGGCCCGGCCAGGTCGTCCAGGGAGACTCTCTTGCCGTCGATTCGCGGTGGTGGGGGACCGACTGACGTTCCGGCAGGGGACGCGGGCGTATCTCCACGGCGCAGGACAATTATTCCATTGACAGCCGTTCCCTTTTTGGCTACATTCGGCGGCTGACGGCGCTTCGCGGCGCGGGGCCTGCCGGCGGGAAAAAGGGAAGCCGGGGCGCGGTTTCCCGGGATCCGCCAACCGGTTTCCCGGCGCTTCGCGCAGGCTCAATAGTGATGCCATGAAGCTTTCCGACATATCCATCAGGAACTCCGTCTTCGCCTGGGTTCTCATGATCGGGCTCATCCTCTTTGGCGCAATCGGCTTCGGCCGCATGGGGATCAGCCAGCTCCCGGACGTGGACTTCCCGGTGCTCACGATCACGGTGACCTGGGCGGGCGCGGCCCCCGTCACCATGGAGTCCGCGGTGGTCGACATCCTGGAGGACTCGGTGATGTCCATCGAGGGCATCCGGAGCGTGAGCTCCACTTCGCTCGAGGGACTCGCGAACATCTCGATCGAGTTCGAGCTCTCGCGCGACATCAACGCCGCCCTCCAGGAGGTGCAGACCAAGATCCTGCAGGCGCAGCGAAACCTCCCCAAGGACATCGATCCGCCGGTGGTCACCAAGTCGAACCCGGAGGACCAGCCCATCATGTTCACGGCCGTGTACGGGAAGGTGAGCCATCGCGACCTGGTGCTCTTCGTGCGCGACCATCTTCGCGACGACATCACCACCATCGAGGGAGTGGGCGACATCCGCCTGGGAGGCTACCTGGATCCCAACATGCGCATCTGGATCAACACGGAGCGCATGGACCGCATGCAGATCACGGTGGACGACATCATCGCCGCGGTCACCTCCCAGCACGCGCTCACGCCGTCCGGCTACATGGACAACGGGCCGCGTGAGACGCACGTGCGCGTCCTCTCCGAGGCGGCCACGCGCGCCGATTTCGAAAACATCATCATCCCAAACAGGCGGGGCGAGCCCATCTGGACGCCCATTCGACTGCGTGAGGTCGCGCAGATCGAGGAGGGGCTCGCCGACGTGCGGCGCATAAGCCGTTTCAACGGGCAGACTTCCATAGGCGTAGGAATCATCAAGCAGCGCGGCTCCAACGCCGTGTCCATCGGCCGCAAGGTCAAAGAGCGCGTGAAGGAAAGCGCGACGCTGCTTCCTCCCAACATGTCGCTGGGAATCGCGTGGGACAGCACCCAGTTCATCGAGGACTCGACCACGGAGCTCATGACGAACCTGGTGCTGTCGGTCATCCTCACGTCGTTCGTGTGCTGGCTCTTCCTGGGCTCGTTCAGCTCCGCGTTCAACGTGGTCCTTGCGATCCCCACCTCGCTCGTGGGCGCCTTCATCGTTCTGTATTTCTTCGGGTTCACGCTCAACACCTTCACGCTCCTCGCCCTTTCGCTCTCCATAGGCATAGTCGTGGACGACGCGATCATGGTGCTCGAAAACATCGTGCGCCACAACGAGGAGGGGATGTCGCGCGTGAAGGCGGCCATCGCGGGCGCGCGCGAGATCACCACCGCCGCCATCGCCGCCTCGCTCGCGATCCTCGCGATATTCCTCCCGGTGGTGTTCATGAAGGGAATCATAGGAAAGTTCTTCTTCCAGTTCGGGATCACCATGACCGTCGCGGTGCTGCTCTCGCTCCTTGAGGCGCTCACGCTCGCGCCCATGCGGTGCTCGCAGATACTCAGGACGGGGAAGGACGCCTGGGTGGGCTCCCGCATGGACGGGCTCATGGAATCGCTTTCGTCGCGCTACCGCGGCGCGCTCGGGTGGTGCCTGGAGCGCCGGTGGAAGGTGCTGGGCGCATCGCTGCTGGTGTTCGCGCTTTCGCTGCTGCTCCTGGGCGGAATTTCCAGGGAGTTCGTGCCACCCCAGGACCAGAGCCGCTTCCTCGTCAACATCCAGACGTCGCTTGGGTCTTCCCTCGAGTACACGGATTCGCTGTTCAGAAAAACCGAGGACATCCTGCGGTCTCGTCCGGAGGTCGAAAAGTTCAACTGCTCCGTGGGCGGCTTCCAGGGAGGGCTCGTGAACCAGGGAGTATTCAACGTGACCATGAAGCAGCCCCATGAACGCCCGGTCGCCGCGCCCTTCGAGCGCAGGCCCACGCAGCAGGAATTCATGGCCTTCATGCGGGGAGAAATAAAAAAAATCCCGGGCGTGAAGCGCGTGGCGCTCCAGGATCTCTCCCAGCAGGGATTCACCGCGCAGCGCGGCTATCCCATCCAGTTTTCGGTGCAGGGTCCAAGCTGGGAGAGGCTCGCCGAGTACAGCGGGAAGATCATGAATATGCTGAATGATTCGGGCCTGGTCACCGACCTGGACACCGACTACCAGCCGGGAATGCCCGAGGTCAAGGTGATTCCCGATCGCGCCAAGGCGGCGGTGCAGGGTGTAACCATCTCCTCGATCGCGAACACGATAAGCGCGGCGGTGGGAAGCCTGCGCGTGGGAAGGTACACCGACGAGTCGGGGCGCAGGGACGACATCCGCGTCAAGCTCCTTGACCAGTACAACCGGGTACCCTCCGACATCACGCGCCTGGGCGTGCGCAACATCCACGGCGAGATTGTGAGCATGGGCAGTGTGGTGAGCCTGGAGGAGAAGCCGTCACTGCTCACCATCACGCGCTACAACCGCGAGCGGGCGATCACGATCTTCGCGAACATCGCGCCGGGCAAGTCCCAGGCGGACGTGCTGGCCTTCATCGAAAAAACGGGGAAGGAGGTCCTGCCTCAGGGATACCACACCGAGTTTACGGGAAGCTCTAAAACGTTCCGCGAATCATTCGAAAGCCTGATGCTCGCGCTCGTCCTGGGTATCATCGTGGCCTACATGGTGCTGGGCTCGCAGTTCAACAGCTTCCTGCATCCCTTCACAGTGCTGCTGGCGCTTCCCTTCAGCGTGACCGGCGCCTTCCTCGCGATGAAGCTGACGGGAATATCGCTAAACATCTACAGCATGATAGGGCTCCTGCTCCTCATGGGCATCGTGAAGAAAAACTCGATCCTTCTGGTCGATTTCACCAACCAGCGCAGGACCCACGGCATGGGCGTGCGCGAGGCGCTCATGCACGCCTGCCCGGTGAGGCTCAGGCCCATCATCATGACCTCGGTGGCCACGATCGCCGCGGCAATCCCGCCCGCGATGGCGCTGGGCGCCGGGTCGGAAACCACGCGCCCCATGGCGATCGTGGTGATAGGCGGGGTGCTCGTGTCCACCTTCCTCACGCTCTTCGTGGTGCCCTGCGCCTACAGCCTGCTCGCGCGCTTCGAGAGCACCCGGCACCGGAAGGAGGTGCGCGAGGCGATGGATTCTCTGAAGGGGATGGCCCCGCAATGACCTGGAAGAAAAATGGAACGGCGTATGCCTTCGCGTTATGCGGCATCCTTGCCGCAGCGCTCGCCTCGGGCGCGCCCGACGGGGGGGTAAAGGAGCTCATCCTGGAGGCGGGCGGCGTGACCGACGAGGACGCCGCGGCCGCCTCCGGGAAGGAGAGGCTCGCGCTCTTTGACTTCTACGCCCTCGCGGTGAAGAACACCGAGCGCCTCGCCGTGGAGGCCGAATCCGCCGCGATGGCGCAGGCGCGCAGGGACCAGGCCATAGGGGCGTTCCTCCCGAGGCTCTACCTCCGCGGCGCGTACGTGTTCCCTCGCAACGAGGTCCCGAGCAAGTCGCCCTCGTCCGCGAAGTCGTCGGTCATGCTCTACGGGCGCCAGCCCATCCTCACCGGGATGCAGGAGCTCGCCTCCTACATGTCGGCGCGCCTGGACGTCCGGCTCCGGGAGCTGAATGTGCGTTATGCGGCGTCCCAGCTCCTCCTGGACGTCGCGGCCGGGTACTACCAGGCGCTCCGTGCGGAGAAAAGCCTCGCGACGAGCCGCGAGGTGCTCAAGCTCTACAACGACATGCTCGCCGAAATCAACTACCGGGTGGCCCTGGGCAGGAGCCGCCCCAGCGAGGCGCTCAGGATCAACGCGCAGATATTCCGCCTGGAGGCCGACATCACCTCCCTTCGGAACACGCTCGCCGACACGAGGCTCGCGCTCGCCACCATGGCGGGCCGCGAATCCGAGTTCGATCTGGCCGAGATGGAACCGCTTCCGGATCCCGCGTACAATGCGGAGCGCGAGCGCGAGACCGCCGCCGGGCGCTGGGACGTGCTCGCCGCGGGACAGCAGGTGGAGATCGCGAAGGCGAACATTCTGCAGGCCGAAGGCGGCCACCTCCCGTCCGTATACCTCGAGGGAACTTACATGCTTCACCAGAAGAACTACCAGGGCCCCAGCCTGTACGGGGGACTTGGCGTTGAGCTTCCGCTCTTCCTGGGAGGCATGACATCCGCCCGCGTGAGGGAGGCCGAAGCGGCGCAGCGCCAGTCGGAGCTCAGGCTCGCGCAGGTGCGAAGGGCGGCGATCGCGGACATCCAGAGCGCGTACCGGGGCTGGGAACTCTCGAAGAGGGAAACCGGCGCGTACAAGAAGGCGCTCGATTCCGCAGAAGACGAGTACAAGACCGCTAACTACGAGTTTCAGATGAAGCTTGCCACGCTGCTCGATCTTCTGACATCGCTCACCTCGTTCCAGAACGCGAAGGACGACTACCGGCAGGCGCTCTTGCATTTCGCGTTCAGCCGCGTG
>CALMJO010000159.1 GCA_937864375.1 uncultured Spirochaetota bacterium | reverse complement strand
GTGAATTCCGGGTCGGCGAGGAGCTTTTCGAGCGTCAAACCCGCTTCCGGGCCCGGGGCAAATCCCTTCCGGACGCTGCGCCCGACAGGTTTCGCGAGAAGCCTTTTCACCGGGTTTTTCCCCGCCCATGCCTCGAGCACGGCCGGCAGCGCCGCGCGCAGGATCTCCCTGAATTCCTCCGTGCGCACTACCGCCCCCGCAATCGCGCCCAGGGGTCCCCCGTTTGCGTTATGCGAAATCTTTTTGCGGCGCCCGTCGTTCGTCGTTTCCGCGCTCATTTCGTTTTTCCTCCGGTTTCCTTCCGGGCGACGCCGCCGACGGGCGCCCCGCCTTCCATCATCTCGCGCGCAAAGGAGACCAGGCGGTCCCTCGCGGCGTCGTTGCCGCCGTCCCCCACGCCCTGCATCACTCCGACCACGTCGCGCACGAAGCGTATCTGCCCGGCGGCGTCGATGCTCTGCGGGGTGAGGAGCGAATGCGCGCACAGCCCCATGAAATAGATCACGATTCCCCGCGCGAACCGTTCCGAGATGCCCAGCCTCTCCACCATTGCCCGCGTGTAATAATCCGAAAAATCCTGGAACACCCGCCGGGAGCCGTCCCGGGGGCCGCTGCGGAGCATGTCCACGGCGACCAGCATCAGGTCCTGGTAGAACTCGAAGGATTTCTCCCAGAAATCTCCGAGGGTGGCAAGACGCTCATGGGCGTCGCCGGCCGTATCCATGCGTCGGGCGTATTCCCCGACGTTCGTCTCCTGCGCGTGCCGGAAGAGCTGTTCGAGGATATGCTCCTTGGACGAGAAGTAATGGTACAGCGTCCCCGTCGAGACTCCCACCTCCTTCGCGATCTCGCGCATGGTGACCGCCGCATATCCCTTCCGGCTGAAGAGCTTCAGGCACCTGTCCAGCATCATGGCCCGGTAATCGTCGTGGTCCACTATCTTGGGCATTTTCTCCTCCGGGGTGCTTTTTCAAACGCGCGCCGGCGCCTTTTTCCCGCTTCTGCGCGCGTCCTTCTTCGCACGGGCGTGCGCCGTGTTCGCGCCCCCGGCGAGATGCTTCGCGAGGCGCTTCGCCAGGCAGATGAGGGTGAGCGCGGGGGGAAGACCCCACGGCTCCGGGATTACCGAGCAGTCGCACACGTAGAGGTTTTCGAATCCCCTGAGCCTCAGGCTGGAATCGACCATCTCGCCCAGCTTGACCGTTCCCCCCGGGTGCGCCGCGAGGTACCAGGTCCTGTAAATCCCCTTCGCGCCAGCCTTTTCGAGTATCTCCCGCGCGATCGCGCAGCCCTTCATGAGCTTGGCCTTGTCGGCCTTCGTGAGACTCTTGCGTACGCCGCCGCCGTCGGTGAGCCTGCCCGCGAGGTCGTCGCGCACCTTGATCATGATGCGCAGGGTCTTGCGGGTCTCGAACAGCCGGAAGAACCTGAGCACCTGCAGGGTGAATACCTTGTCCAGCACCGTGGGAATGGGCATGTCGGTCATCACGATGCCGTCTTCCGGGAAGTGGCAGCCGGCGGTCATGGGAATCTCGTCCCGCCGCTTCCTGACGTCCTTCACCTTGCCGCACACGGTGATGAGCGGGTCGTAGAAAAAGTTGCAGCCCGCCTCTTTTATCCCCATCGCCCTGAGAATCACCGGCGATCCGATCCCTCCCGCCGCGAGAATCACCTGCGGCGCATGCACCGCGTACCTCTTCCGGCCCATCCGGAATTCCACGCCCGTGGCCCTGGTCCCCTCGGTAAGCACCTTCGTCACCCGCGCGCCGTTCAGCAGGACGGCGCCATTGCGGACCGCTTCCTCGGCGTACATCCTGGCGCTCCACTTCACCCCGTGCGGATCGCCGTAGTAACCGAACTTGTACCCGGGGCGCCAGCGATCCTGGTACATGAACTTGTCGAGCTGCTTCCAGTCATGGCCCAGGGAGCGCGCGCTCTGCATGATGCGCGATGCCATGGGAGTAACCATCTCCTTTTTAAGGGGACCGATCGGAAGCTCCCTGCGCGCCTCGGCCTCCTCCGCGGTTACGTCGATTCCGTATTTCTTGAGCATGGCATGAGGAACCGGGAAGCAGGTCCCGTAGTAAAAAAGCGAGCTCCCCCCGGTAGTGATGCCGCGAACCATCCCCAGGAAGCCGTTGGTGATGAGCATCCCCTTCCCCGGGAAGCACTGCTCCATGATGTACCGGAACAGCGTGCCGCGCACCGGACCGCCCGGGCCCCACTCGAGCATGAGCACCTTTTTCCCGCGCATGCTCAACTCCCGGGCGACCGTCGCCCCTCCCGGCCCGGAACCGATAATAATTGCATCGAGATTTCTGAATCTGCTCTCATCCACGAACGCCCCCAAATGACACCTGAATTTTATTTTATATTGAACATCCGTTATAAATAGACCGTCCAATCGGTTTTTAGTCAATACTTTTTTCCTGGTTGTTAAAAGAAAAGCAGCGATTTTTCGTTGAGTTTTTGCACGCCGAATCAGCCTTTGTATGCAAGGTTCCCGAGTTTACGGAGGTAGAAGAGTGAAAAAGCGGCCTGCGCGCAAATCAGGATCAACCCAGAAAAAAAGCGATCCCCTCTTCAGCTCCACGATGATCTATCGCCGCAAGGGCAGGAGCTACCTGCATTTCGCCGTATCCCTGTTTGTCATCGCCGGGCTCATCCTGTACCTGATGAAACAGGAAAATCCGTCCTCGGGCCTTACTTCGGCCGGCGCCCTGGTCACGGTGCTCGCGTGCGGCATACCGGCGTCGATCGCACTTGTCATGGGCATAAGCTATTACACGAGGGTAACGCTGGTACAGATTTTCCGCGATGCGGTCGTTATAAGGACCAAGACCTTTTTCTCGAAGGGACTCACCGGGGAGAACATTCTGCTGAGCTCATTCGAGGGCGTGGCGATGGCGCCGGAAAAGAACAAGACCCTGCTGCGCTATTACGTGTTTCTCTGCCACCGCGACAGCAGGCGTTCGATCGCGCTCGAGCACGATATAGACGGCCTGGAGCTCGCCGAGTCCAGGAGAGACCAGCTTGCCCGTACCTTCAGGGTTCCCATCCTCGAAACCAACGACAAGGGGCTCATTGTAAACCGCGTCAACCCGGGCAGATGACGTTCCGGGCGCTCCCCGGCAATTCAACCAACCCGCAGGCTTACGGGGTTTAAGCGGACGCGCGGGGCGCCGACTTTGCTTCGCGCATCATTGCGCGGCGGCAGGCGGTTCGGCCTCCCCTCGCCGACGGAACCTGGCGCTTCCCGGAAGCATGCCCTCCATGGAAATCGAATCCACTTGCAGGACTAAAAAATTTTGCCACGGATTTGCACGGATTTTCGCGGATAGGCTTTTCCCATATGCATTATTATCCGTGTCCATCCGGGCTAAAAATCGAGGCGCCACTCAATGACCAGTACCGTTCATAAACAAAGAGCATTTTTCTCTTGACACGTAATGAGCATATGCTCATTATCCGGCATGGCCCACAAGTACAATCCAGAGCACAAATCCCGGCTCGACAGCCCGGAACGCAGGAAGTTGCTTCCGGCGGAGGAAATCCTGCGCGGCGCCGGCCTCAGGGACGGGGACACCGTCGCGGACATTGGCGCGGGGACCGGTTACTTTTCGATTCCCGCAGCGCTCATCGTCGGGGAACGCGGCAGGGTCTACGCCATCGACACCTCGCCGGAAATGCTCGGTGCCCTTAAAGGCGCCGTCGCGGCATCCGGGCTCGCGACCGTGAAAGCGGTGCTCTCCGGCGAATACGACTTCACGATCCCCGGCGCGGTCGCCGATTTCGCCCTCGTGGCGCTCGTCCTTCACGAGGTCGGGGACCGGACGCGCTTCCTCGCCGAATCGCTCAGGGTGCTCATGCCCGGCGGGACGCTCCTGGTCATCGAATGGAACAATGCGGAAATGGAAATGGGCCCGCCCGCTCACGAGCGCATTGCCCCCGGGGACGCCATGCGCGCCTTGATGCGCGCGGGATTCACGGATATCCGGACCGTCGACTACGGCAGGCATTTTTATTTTCTTGCGGCGCGGCGTCCCACTACCGCGCGCGGCAAGGCCTAGCATGCCCAGGCACAAGTGCTGCAGGACCGTGGGCTGCCTGCCGGGAAGGAACCGCTTCAGGCCCGTGGGAATCCCCGCGGCGGAGATCGAGGAGGTGGTCCTCTCGCTGGACGAGTTCGAGGCTGTGCGGCTGGCCTGCCACGAGGCGCTCTACCAGGAGGAGGCGGCGGCGCGCATGGGCGTCTCCCGGCAGACGTTCGGCAGGATCATCGAATCGGCGCAAAAAAAGATCGCGGACATGCTCGTCAACGGCAAGGCCCTGCGCATCGCCGGCGGCGATGTCGCGATCAAGGGGATTTCGCCTGCTCGCTGCCCGCGCTGCCACAGGGCGCCGGGAGCGTCCGGGGAAGGGCGCGCGGGCGTGTGCCCGCACTGCGCAAAACTCAAGGGAAACAAGAAATGATCTATACAGGAGGATCAGATGAAAATAGCACTTCCGTCTAACGGCAACATGGTCGACGCCCACTTTGGCCACTGCGAGTATTTCACGGTGTTCACGGTAAGCGAAGACGGGAAGGTCACCGCCCGGGAGCAGGTCACCCCTCCCCCCGGTTGCGGGTGCAAGTCCAACATCGTGCACACGCTCGCGGAGATGGGCGTGTCGCTCATGCTCGCGGGCAACATGGGACAGGGCGCGGTGAACAAGCTGGAGAGCCGGGGAATCCGCGTGGTACGCGGCTGCGCCGGAAACGTGGACGCGGTCACGGAGCAGTGGCTGGCCGGCACGCTCGCGGACTCGGGGATTTCGTGCGCCCAGCACGCGCACGACCATGCATGCCACCAGGGGTAGAAACGCCATGAACGAGAAACTGCGCATCGTGATAATCGGCGGCGTCGCGGGAGGGGCCTCGGCCGCGGCGCGCGCGCGCCGGCTTTCCGAGTCGGCGGAGATCACCATCATAGAAAAGGGCCCGTACGTGAGCTTCGCGAACTGCGGGCTCCCCTACCACATCGGGGGCGTCATCCCGGACAGGGAAAGCCTGCTGGTACAGACGCCCCGCTCGCTTCACGAGCGCTTCAACATCACGGTGCGCACCATGACCGAGGCGGTGGGAATTGACCGGTCCGCGCGCACCGTCGCGCTCAGGGGCGCGGACGGCCGTGACGCGGGGACGGTTCCCTGGGACAGGCTCATCCTCTCCCCCGGCGCCCAGGCCTTCAGGCCGTCCATGCCGGGAGTGGACCTTCCCGGCGTCTTCACCTTGCAGACCATACCCGACATGGACGCCGTGATCGCGCACATCGCGCGCGGCGGCGTGCGGCGCGCCGCGGTCATCGGGGGCGGATTCATTGGCCTGGAGGCGGCGGAAAACCTCGCGAAAAAGGGAATCGCGGTGGACCTCGTGGAGGCGGACAGGCAGGTCATGCCGCCCCTCGATCACGAGATGGCCGAGATCGTCCACCAGCACCTCGCGGTGCGGGGCGTGGCGCTCCACCTGGAGCGCAGGGTTACTGGAATATCGCATAACGGCAACGCGCTCACCCTCGCCTTCGACGACGGGAAAACCATGGACACCCGCATGGTGCTCCTCTCGATCGGGGTGCGCCCCCGCACGGGGCTCGCCCGCGCGGCGGGACTCGCCATTGGCGTGACCGGCGGGATCGCGGTCGACGAGCGCATGCGGACGTCGGACCCGGACATCTACGCGATCGGCGACGCCGTCGAGGTTACCAGTCCCGTGACCGGCCTCCCGGGCTTCGTCCCGCTCGCGGGGCCCGCGAACCGGCAGGGACGCATCGCCGCGGACAGCATATTCGGCCGCGACTCAGCCTACCGCGGCACCCTGGGCACCTCCATCTGCAAGGTGTTCGACCTGGCAGCCGGGGGCACAGGCGCGTCGGAAAAGCTGCTTCGTAAATCGGGCCGGGATTTCCGCAAGGTGTATGTCCACGCGGGCAACCACGCGGGATACTATCCCGGGGCCTATCCCGTCGCGATCAAGCTCCTCTTTGATCCCTCGTCGGGCCTCCTCCTGGGCGCACAGGCGGTGGGGGCCGAGGGCGTGGACAAGCGCATAGACGTGCTCGCGACGGCGCTGGGCGCCCGCCTCACGGTGTTCGACCTCGAGCACCTTGAGCTCTCGTACGCGCCGCCCTTCGGCTCCGCGAAGGACCCCGTGAACATGGCGGGGTTCACCGCGGCGAACATGCTCCGGGGCGACCACCGCGTGATCCACGCCGAGGACCTGCACGATCTTGATCCCGAGCGCGATTTCCTCCTCGACGTGCGCACCGCGGACGAGTTCAGGGCGGACAGCATAGACGGCGCCGTCAACATTCCGGTTAACGAGCTGCGGCCGCGCCTGGGCGAGCTTCCCAAAAACAAGAGAATCATTGCCTACTGCGCCGTGGGTCTCAGGGGCTATGTCGCGCAACGGATGCTCACGCTCTCCGGATTCGACGCGGTCAACCTGTGCGGCGGCTTCAAGACCTGGCTCATGGCGACCGGACAGCTTTCCGGCGCGGGCTCGCAGCCGGTGCCGGACACGTTTCGCAGCGGGCCGGGGAAGTGAAAGGCGCGCATTTTTAATGCACTGATCCGGTGCAAACCATTTGTATTCTGGAAAAACCAAACCTGATGAATGCTCACGGAAAGGGAGATAGGGGGATGGAAGAGATCGGGGGATAAAAGATTTTGGGTATATTACCTGACAATCAATCTGAATGCGCATACCGATTCATATTGTCAACAGGCCCTCCCCCGCCCCTATCTCTTCCATCGCCGTTCGCCGTTATCTCTTCATCCCCCTTGAAGGGCGCCCTCTCGGCAAGCCTCCTTCCACGGACCCATTAATTTGTTGCCTTTCTTTACTCGCCTGGTGCATTCTAATGCTGTTCGATCGAAAATCAGGATGATGGAAACCTCCATGGAACAGAAGGCGCACTCCGCCGGCAGCGGCCGCTTTGAGAAGATGCCGGTCAGGATCTTTCCCGACTCCGCGGCAGCCTCGCGCTTCGTAGCGGGAGAGATCGCCGCGCTCATCCGGGAGCGCGAGGCGCGCGGTGCGCCCGTGGTCCTGGGCCTTGCCACCGGCTCCACTCCGCTCGCCGTCTACGAGGAGCTCATCCGCATGCACCGGGAGGAGGGACTGAGCTTTCGCAACGTGACGGCCTTCAACCTGGACGAGTACTATCCCATGGACCCCTCCTCCCTCCAGAGCTACGTCCGCTTCATGAAGGAATTCTTCTTCGACCACGTGGACATTGACCCGCGCCGCACCTTCATCCCCGACGGCACCGCGGCCCCCGGCGAAGTCGAGGCGCGTTGTGCGGAATACGAGCGCGCCGTGCGTGACGCGGGGGGCGTCGACATCCAGCTCCTGGGAATCGGGCGCACCGGGCACATCGGCTTCAACGAGCCGGGCTCCCCGCCCGACTCTACCACCCGCCTGGTCACGCTCGACCGCCTCACGGTGCTGGACGCGGCGGGCGACTTTTACGGGGAAGAGCACGTCCCCTCCCACGCGATCACCATGGGCATAGGAACCATCCTTTCCGCCCGGAGGATATTTCTCCTGGCGTGGGGAGAGGGAAAAGCTGACATCATACGCGCCTGCATCGAGGGACCGGAGACCGACAGCGTCCCCGCCTCATTCCTGCGCCGCCACACGGACGCGTGCGCCCTGCTCGATCCCGCGTCCGCGGCGGGACTCACGCGCGTCGCGACGCCCTGGCTCACCGGCTCGTGCGACTGGAGCGACGACCGCATGGTGCGCCGGGCGGTCGCATGGCTCTGCCGCACAACGTCGAAACCCATCCTCAAGCTCACGGGCCGCGATTACATCGATCACGGCATGTACGACCTCGTCGACCGGAGGGGAGACGCCTACTCGATCAACATACAGGTCTTCAACGACATCCAGCACACCATCACCAGCTGGCCCGGGGGAAAGCCCGGCACCGACGACTCCAGCCGCCCGGAGCGCGCGGCGCCCTTTCCCAAGCGCGTGCTTGTGATGAGCCCGCACCCCGACGACGACGTCATTTCGATGGGCGGCACCCTCATCAGGCTCGTCGACCAGGGGCACGAGGTGCACGTCGCCTACCAGACCTCGGGAACGATCGCCGTAAACGACGACGACGCCCTCCGCTTCCTGGATTTCGTGGACGAGTTTCACCGCGTCTTCAGGACAGGGGGCGACGAATCGCGGGAGATCTGCCTGCGCACCGCCGGATTCCTCCGCGAGAAGAGGCCCGCCGACGCGGACAGTTCCGACGTGAGGAGGATCAAGGCGCTCATCCGCCGGGGTGAGGCGCGTTCCGCCGCGCGCTACGCGGGGATTCCCGCGCCCAATATCCATTTCCTCGACATGCCCTTTTACGAGACCGGCACCATCAGGAAGCACACTCTTGGCGAGCGGGACGTCGCACTGGTGGTGGAAATCCTGGAGAAGGTCCGTCCGCACCAGCTCTTTGCCGCGGGGGATCTTTCGGACCCGCACGGCACGCATCGCGTCTGCTTCACCGCGATCCGGCGCGCGCTCGAGGCGCTCCGCGGCGCGCCGTGGATGCGCGAGTGCGCGGTGTGGCTCTACCGCGGCGCGTGGCAGGAGTGGGAGATCCAGGACGTGGACATGGCGGTCCCCCTTTCGCCCTCGGAGCTGTCGCGCAAGCGCAGCGCGATATTCAAGCACCAGTCGCAGAAGGACAGGCCGCTCTTCCCCGGCGTCGATGAGCGGGAATTCTGGCAGCGCGCCGAGGCGCGCAACCGCGCGACCGCCGCGCTCTACGACGGTCTGGGCATGGCCGAGTACGAGGCGCTGGAGCTGTTCAAGCGTTGCGCGGTGAAAGGCACATGCGCCCGGGGAACGGCCTGAGGCCGTGAGCACGCCGCCTTGTGCGGGCAAAAAAGAACCGTGAGCTTCATCACGGTTCCTTTTTGCCCGGGCAGCCTACCGGGACGCCATGGGTTTGCCGCAGCAGATGAGGGGATGCGCCTCCGCGCAACCGCACGCCTTGTCGATGATGACCTGCATGCCGCACAAGCCACACACGAGCCTTGGCTTTTTCGCGGTCTTTTTCTTAGCCGCGGGCTTTTTCGCCGCCGGTTTCTTAGCCGCGGATTTTTTCGCGGCGGGTTTCCTTGTTGCCATAACCGTTCTCCCTTTATCATTAAAATTTATCCACCGCCAGTACGGTACGTTCATCCACCAGGGCGTTCTTTAACATCGTCGGCGGACGCGATGTGTTCTGCTGGCCCTGGTATCGGCCGTGAATCCACGGTTTCTCAAGCATATTTTACTTTCGTCCTGGCCCGATCACATCAAGAATAGCCTTGCCGAGCTCCTCGATCTTGAACGGCTTCACGAGCATGCTGCTGAACCCGTAATCATGGGGCCGCGCCATGACCGGATCGACGGAATAGCCGCTCGAGGCTATCGCGCGCACGCCGGGATCGATCTCCCGGAGCTTCGCCACCGTCTCCACTCCGCCCATTCCCCCCGGCACCGTGAGGTCCAGGATCACCGCATCGAAAGGCTCCCCTTTCTCGCGCGCCTGCCGGAAGAGCGCGACCGCCGCCAAGCCCTCCGCGACCGTTTCCACGGAATAGCCCAGGTGCTTGAGCATTCTGCCCGCCACGTCCTTGATGAAGCCCTCGTCGTCCATCAGGAGCACCTTCCCGCTCCCGCGATAATCGTCGATTCCCCTGGACGCGCGCGGGCCCTGAGCGTCGACGACGGCGGGCAGGTAGATGGAAAAGGCGGAACCCTTCCCCGGCTCCGAGCTCGCCTCAAGGTGGCCGTCATGCTTCCTGATGATCGAGTACGAGGTGGCGAGTCCCAGCCCGCTGCCCTTCTGCTTCGTGGTGAAGAACGGGTCGAATATCTTTGACAGGATCTCGCGGGGAATTCCCGTTCCCTGGTCGCTGATTACCAGCAGGACGTAGCGTCCCTGGGGCAGCGGTATGCGCCCATGCTCCGGGAGCACCACGTTTTCCGCGGTCACCGTGATCGTACCGCCGTAGGGCATGGCCTGCTGGGCGTTGATCACTATGTTGTCGATCACCTGGGCGATCTGGCTTTCGTTCACCTCGCTCATCCAGAGCCGGTCGGGGATGATGAATTTCGCGTTGATCCTGGAGCCGCTCAGGGCGAAGCCCACTGACTTGCGCACGAGGTCCCCGATCGACGCGGGCTTCCGGATGGGTTTGATGTCCTTTGAAAAGGTCAGGAGCTGCTGCGTAAGGTCCTTCGCGCGGTTGAATACGCCCAGGGCGCTTGCAAGGTGGTCCGCCGCCTCCCCGCCGGTCCCGGGAGAAATGCGCGCCAGCTCGAGGTAGCCGAATACCCCGGTGAGCAGATTGTTGAAATCGTGCGCGATCCCGCCGGCAAGCATTCCTATGGATTCCAGTTTCTGGGCGCTGCGGAGCCCTTCCTCGATGCGCTCGCGCTCGGTGACGTCCCGGAACACCAGGACCGCGCCAAGGATGCGGCTCTCCCTGTCCCTGATGGGGGCGCCGCTGTGCGCAATGATCATCTCCCCGCCCGCGCGATTGACGAGCAGCGCCAGTGTTTCCTGCGCGTTAACGCCCCCGGTGCGGATTATCGTTTCTGCCGGGTCGGGTGTTTTCGTGCGCGTGGAACGATCCAGGAGTCGCAGCACCTCATCCATGCGCTTGTCCGCCGCCTCCTCCATGGTCCATCCCGTGAGATCCTCCGCGATTTTGTTCATGAGGACCACGCACCCCCCGGTGTCCGTAGTGATCACCCCGTCGCCGATGCTCCGCAGGGTCACCATGAGGCGCTCCTTCTCCTCCGCCAGCGCGTCCTGCGCCTTCTTTCGGTCCGAGATGTCCTGGACCACCGAAAGGAAGCAGGCCTTTCCTCCAAGCGTGATGGTGGTAATGTTCATGAGACCGGTGATCGAATTGCCGTGCTTTCCCTTGAGCATCACCTCCGCGACATGTTCTTCCGAGTTGTCGCGCGCCATGCCGCGCACCCTGTCGCGGTCCGACGGCTCCACCCACAGGCCCAGCTCCGCCGTCGTGTGACCTATGACCTCGTCGCGCGTAAAACCGGAAATGCGCAGAAACTCATCGTTCACCGTGAGGAACGCCCCCGACTCCACCTCGGTGATCCCTATGACCACCGGTAATTCCCGGAACACGGTCTCGAGGAGCATCTCGTATTCACGGCGGGCGTTTTCCGCCTCCGTGCGCTCGGTGACGTCGTAGACCACGCCCTGGATGAACGGGCGCGACGCGCCGCCGCCAAAGCTCTGCGCGCTGTGGTGGACCCAGCGCACCTCGCCGTCGCTGCGCAGTATCCTGAACTCGTGCGAGACGCCGGCGCCCGGCCGCTCCGCGAGCGGCGCCAGCGCCGCGGCCGCGGCGGCGAAATCGTCGGGATGAACGAGGCGCCGGCTGTTGTCACCGACCGTGCGAAAATCCGTCACTCCCGGCGTTGCGCGGCCGCTCACGATATCGTCTTCGGTGAAACCCGTGATCTGCCGGATCGCGCCGTGAAGGAACGCGAGAGTGCCGTCGTCGGTGTACACCTGGTAGGCTATGCCCTGGAAATTATTCAGGAAGAAGCGGTATCTTCGTTCGCTCTCGCGCAGGGCCTCCTCGGCCCGCTTCCGCTCCGTGACGTCCTTCATGGTCCCCAGCATGCGCACCGCGGCGCCGCGTCCGTCCTTGAGGAAGATGCCGTTGTCCTCGGTGTAAAAGTAGTCGCCGTCCCTGCGGCGGAACCGGTACTCGACGCGGTACTTGTCGGAGTCGGCCATGGACCGGTCGAGCTCGGCGATCGCGCGCGCACGGTCCTCGGGGTGTATCATCTCCTGCCAGCTCTCGATGCTTCCCTCCTGGAAATCCGCGCGGGCGTAGCCGGTGATTTCCGCGATGGCGCCCGACCACGTGATGCGCCCCGTGGCAACCACGTAATCGTACACGAGCTGTCCCGTCTGTTCCGCGATGATGCGATAGCGCTCCTCGCTCTCATGAAGCGCGTTTTCGGCCATCCTGCGTTCGGTGATGTCGGTGAGCACTCCGTTCACTCCGGCGGGAAGTCCCTCCACGGTCGTCTTGCGGGCCGAGGTGCGCACCCACACGACGCCGCCGCGCTTGGTGATGATGCTGAACTCGTGGTTGTCGATCTTGTCCGTGGCGTCGCTTTTCCGCGCGGCCTCCAGGGCGGGCGCATCCTCCGCGTACACGAAGTCCGTGAACGGCTTGCCCACGAGATCCTCGGGCGCGTACCCCGAGATGAGGATGATGGGGGGACTCATGAATGTGATCCTCCCGTCCCCGTCGAGCGAATAGATAATGTCGCTGATATTGGTGAGGAGGCGGCGGTACCTCTCTTCGCTCTCGCGAAGCTTTTTTTCCATGGAATGCTTGTAAAGCGCGGAATCGATGTTCGTGAGCAGGTCCCGCTCGTTGATGGGCTTGTTCAGGTAGCCCGAGGGCTCGGTATCGCGCGCGCGGTCGACCGTGTCCTGGTCCGCGTTGGAGGTTACGTAGATGATCGGGACGTCGCTCTCTGCCCGGATACGGCGGGCGGCCTCGATCCCGTCCATGGGCCCTTTTAAAATTATGTCCATGAGGACGATGTCGGGACGGTGCTCGCGCGCCGCACTGATCGCGTCTTCTCCCGATTCCGCCATGGCGACGGGCACGTATCCCAGGAGATCAAGGGCCTCGGACACGAAATGCGCAATGATCTGCTCGTCCTCGACGATCAGGATCTTTGCCGGGTGTGAATGCGTGTCCCTGTAGAGCATGGCTGGCGGCCGGGTCTCATGGCGCCCGGCCGTGCAGGAGTATAATTCGCTACAGAGTGCAAATCAAGATTTTTTCACGAGGGCTGGGCGTACCCTCTACGGAAAGGGGGATAGGGGGATTGACGAGATGGGGAGATAAAAAATTTTTATTACTGCCGGATAACCAATGCCTTCATCTCTTCCATCGCCGTTCGCCTTTATCTCTTCCATCCCCCTTGAATGGCGCCTGCGGAAAAATGCTTTGAATGATGAATTTTCAGCCCACCGCCTCATCGGCCCTGGCGATGAGGGCACGGGAGTGTTCGAGGATGATGCCGGAGCTCCTGGCGAGCTCGTGGATGTCCTTCACCATCACCGCGACGAGCTCGTTCACGTGCTCGATCGCCTGCGAGGTGCTCGCGATCGCGGTCTTCTGCTCCTCGGTCCCCATGCCTATGTTTTTCGCGAGCTCGATGTTCTTGAACATCTGGTCGATGATCACCTTGATGTACTTTTCCTCGACCAGGATGGAATCCTGCAGGTTCTTGATCTTGTTGGAGCTCTCGCTCATGTTCGCTATGAGCTCCTTGATCATCCCGGCCGAGCCGCGTATCACCTCCACGCCGTCGGTCGTGATCTTCGCGCTCACCGTGAGCACGCGCTCGATCTCCTTGATGCTGTCGGTGGTCTGCGTGGCGAGCTTCCCGATCTCGTCGGCGACGACCGCGAAGCCGCGCCCGTAGTCTCCCGCGCGCGCCGCCTCGATGGATGCGTTCAGCGAGAGCAGGTTGATCTTGTCGGCGATTTCCACGATTATGGAAACGGTCTCCGCGATCTTCCCGCTCTGGTCCTTGATCGAGGTGATGGTGCTTTCCACCGTCTGGAGCTTTTCGTTGGTGACGTTCGTCTGGTTCACCACGGCGTCGATCTGCGAGAAGGTTTCTTCCAGGTTCTTCTTCGTTTCCTGCTTGATGGTCTTGAACTCGTTGACGATCGTCTCCATGTTGATGTTCCCGTCGAGCTGGTTGACCGACGAGACGTGGATGTTCTCCGCCGACGAGAGCAGTTCCTCCATGGTCGCGCTCATCTCCTCGAAGGTGGCGGCCTGCGACTCCATCTTCTGGTTGAACTCGGCGATGAAATTGTTCTGGCCGTCCACCTGGACCGCGAGGTCGCCCATCTTCTCCTTGATCTCCCTGGTCATCGCCGCCCGGGCGCCGGCCTGTCTCTCGATGAGCTCCCGCTGGTGGGCGCTGCGCTGCTCGTACTCCTCCAGTATGGGGATATTGCGGTAGGCGACCACGGCGATCATCATTGAGACCATGAAAAAGAAGACCTCGCGCGCGATTATCACCCCGTGGACATAAGCCCCGTCCACCGTGGCGTCAACGTGCATCACGGCGCCGGACCGGTACGCGACGTAGAAGAACAATGCCCAGTTGGCGAAGGCCAGGATCGCGAAGGTGATGTAAAGGCGCTTGTTGTAATAGAGGTACAGGAGCGCCACCATGACGACGATGAGTATGGACGAGTTGTACGATTCCACCGCGAAGGTCCAGGCATCGGGCGTAAACTTCCCGTTGGCGGCGTAGAGGTATTTCTGGGCCACGGGAATGAGCGTTGAGATGAAGGCGACTATCCAGGGAAGCGGACCGCCCATTTTCCCGCGCTTCTTGCGCCTGTAGATGACAAACGAAAGGATCGCCGCGGTGCCAATGACGACGAACGGCCTCATGATCGAGGCGATATCCATCTTGCTGATGAACAGGAAGACCGTGGCCACCACGGCTATTATGCAGATGAAGATGAAATACTGGAAGCTCCCCTTGATCTCGAGGGCTTCCCATGCCGTGTGGTGCCTTTCTTCCATAGTAAGTGGTCCTTTAGTCCGGAAATCCGCGCGGTCAAACCCCGCACGCACGGTAATACATGGTGAAGTGTACTACCATTTTGGGGAATTTTCAAAGATATTTGACTTATTCCAATCCCCGTTATACGCATGGGGGTGCCGGGATTGTTCCGGCGGACCGGTTGAACGGCAAACCAGCGGCAACCCTGCGCGGCGAACCGGCCCCAGCGCTTTGGGCGCAAGGCGCGGATCAGCGGCAGGTGGGGGGCCGATCTTCTTTACGGCAGGAAATCATACCTTCACGGGAAGGATGCAAGTAACCTTTACGGGGTGATGCCATGAAGTCATTCAGGAATGCGCTGACCGCCGCCGCGCTCGCGTGCGCGTGCTGGTGGCCCTCGGCAGGCTGCTCCTCGGCCTACCAGGCCGAGCATTTCAACATCGGAGCCGCAAAGGAATCCAGCCAGGGCGCCCGCGTGATCGAGAGCCTCGCGATCGCGCCCGGAAGCTCAGTCGCCGACCTTGGAGCGGGGGGCGGCCACTTCACCATTCTCCTCGCGCGCGCGACGGGGGCCGGGGGAAAGGTGTACGCGGTCGACATAAGCCCTGAATTCCTGGACTTCATCCGGGAGCGCGCCGCGAGGGAGGGCGTCTCCAACGTTGAGTGCGTGCGCGGAACCTTCACCGATTCGGGCCTTCCCGCCGGGAGCGTGGACCTGGTCTTCGCGCGCTGCGTCTTCCACGACATCAGGGACCGCGCGGCGTATTTCAGCAGGCTGCGCTCCGTCCTGAAACCCGGCGGCCGCGTGGCAATCATCGATTACCTGCCGGGGGGATTCCTCGAGAGAATCTACGGCCACTTTATTCCCGAACAGGAGATCCTTGACTCGATGCGCGCGGCGGGATACCGCGCGGTAAAGAGGCACACCTTCATTGAGGGACAGTCGTTCAACATCTTCGAATCTGCAACCGAGTGAAGGCTTTACGGAAAGGGAGAGGGGCCGCCCCCGCACCACCGGAGGGGGCAAGGAATTCATGTCCTGGTATTTGCCGTTAGTCGCAATCCATTGCCCTCATCTCTTCCATCGCCGTTGATCCTTTATCTCGTCATCTCCCTTGAAGGGCGCCTGTGGGTTAAGCCTTTTTTTGTCGACAGACCATTGCATCATGAATAATTCACGGAAAGGGAGAGAGGGGGATTGACGAGATGGGGGGATGATGGATTTTATGCACCCGGCCCTGTCATCGAATCCCGCGTTTGGGGTGATAAATCATGTGCGGCATCGCCGTTCTACAGGATTTCTTCCTGCGGTCGAAGTGACTTCGTTATAAAATCACCCAATCCTCTATCTCTTCCATCGCCGTTCGCCTTTATCTCTTCATCCCCCTTGAAGGGCGCCTGCGAAATAATGCACCATCCTGCGGACAGCGCCATTGCTTCGTCTTAGCTTTTCAGAAAGGGGGATGGGGGGATTGACGAGATGGGGAGATAAAGGTTGCCCCCGCACGCCCGTAGGGGGCAAGGCACTCTGCCGGGTTATTTGCCGTTAGTCGCTACCCAAATCCTTTATCTCTTCCATCGCCGTTCGCCTTTATCTCTTCATCCCCCTTGAAGGGCGCCTGCGGATTCATGCATAGTCCTCATTCTTCCGGCGGGACGATCGTCCATTCGCCGGGAAACTCATCGCCGGGGAAGGCCTTTCGCTCGGCGAGGTTGCGGGTGCCCCTGTAGCGCCGCTCGCCGGGATGAGCGCTTTTCCAGAGATTCGCGCGCGCCGCGTAGCGGTCGTGCCGCAGCTCCATCGCGGGATGGGTGGAAAAATAATCGCGGAAGGGATTGAGGGCGGGCCGCGCCGCATCCCCCCTCCCCGCGGCATACTTGACGAACGAAGCGAACGCGTCCGCGACGCCGCCTGGATCGTAGTCGAGCGCGCACAGCATCGCGAAGGCATACTCATCGGCCTCGGCCTCCTGGCTCTTCGAGAAGCTGTGGCGCAGCATCAGGTTCGCCGCGAAATCGGCGAGCCTGCCCAGCGGTTCCGTCCCGGTCTTGCGCGCGAGGAGCTCGAAGCGCACCGCGTCGAAGCAGTGCCCGCGCTCGATGTGCCCCATCTCGTGCGCGAGTACGGCGGCCAGCTCCGATTCAGTCGAGAGAATGCCGCACATTCCCCTGGTCACCAGGATCACCCCGCCCGGGAGCGCGAATGCGTTAGGCGCCGCAGCGTTGACCATGAAGGCCCTGTAGGTGAAGGGCCTGGACGCCCTCTGCGCGAGGACGCGAAGCACCCCGTTCACGTAGCTCAAATCCGTGTCGAAAGCGTCCTGGCCCGAGCCGTATCTGCGGGCGATCGCGTCCCCGAATTCCTTCTCGTCGAGCTCGTTCACCGGGACCGCGCGCGAGAGCGCCCTGTCGAAGGCCTTGGTCCCCATGCCCAGGAGCTCAAAGGCGGGAGCGAAGCTCGCGCCGCCCGGCGCATCGGGGGCCCTGGTCGCCAGGAGCCAGATGAGCGCCGCCCCTCCCAGCACCATCGCCGCCGCGAGAACGATCCTGAGCCGCGCCATGCGCTAGAACCGGTCCCGGTACTTGCCGTACAGCACGTTCATCAAAAGCATGAGCGCCCCCACGCCCACGAAGACGAGCGCCCGCGTGAGGGTTCCCGACTGGGAAAGGTCAAAGAAGACCAGTCGCACCAGGCAGCCCGCGAGGCCCACCATGGAGACCAGCCGGAAGTGGCTCTCCTTGAGAAAAAGCGAGAGCACGAAGATCGCGAAGGTCTCCGCGACCCACAGCAGCGTGAGCACCGACGAGTCGAAGGTCCAGAAAAGAAAAAGAGCGATCGACACGAATGCGGGATAGTAGACCCAGAGGTTCTGCCTCTTCGCGACCCTTTCCGCGACGATGGCGAAGAGCCGCACCTGGAACGGGAAGGAGATTGCATCGAGCCCTCGGCCGCGGTAGTAGGCGACGATGCAGGCGAACTGCACGACGAGCGCGGCCATGCCGCCCACCCAGGCCTGGTCGGTCCAGACCCGCGAAGGCGTTACGTGGGAGCTGGATACGAACGCGATGTGGAAGGCGGCCGCCCAGTACAGGAGGAGAGAATAGAATTTAAGGCGCGAAAGCGATTCGGCCCCCGCCCCCATGAAGAGCGTGAGCGCGAGCAGCATCCAGACAAGGGGAAGCCATACCACCGGCACCTCGAGGGCGACGGTGAACACGAGGAATGCCAGGAAGAGCTCCCAGGCGAGGTTGCCCACCCTCCGCGCCCCGGGCGTGTCCTTCGTCCACGAAAGCCCCGTGACGGCCCAGTAGAAAAAGACCGTCAGCGCAAAAATCTCTATAAGCAGGCGCACACGCACCGGCCCCGCGTAGATCTCCGACTGCATGTGGACGAGGACGTGCCGCACCAGGAACAGGGCGAGGAATCCCGCGCCCGCGAAGAGCACGTGGACATGGAGCGAATCACCGCGTGCAACCGAACGTTGCGCCAGGCGCGCCGACATCTCCCGGCACGCCACCGAAACGACGAGCCACGCCACGCCCTGTCTCTTATACACATCTCCGAGCCCACGAGACCGTACTAGATCTC
>CALMJO010000158.1 GCA_937864375.1 uncultured Spirochaetota bacterium | reverse complement strand
GCCTGTTTCTGCCAGGCAAGCTGGGACCATGCATGCTTGTCGCCTGTTTCGTTGACGAATCCCTCGTACGCGGTGAACCGGTCAGGGTGGATCTCGTAGAACGCCTGAAGCATGTGGAGCCCCGCCGTGATCGAATCGAGCGCGTTGCGGTCGGTGATTTCGGCCTCCACGCCATGGCACTGCTGCCAGCGGTAGGGGTGGTACTTCGCGGTCGGGGTGAAGGTGCAGGGCTTGAACCTGATCCCGGGCGTCGAGCGCTTCGACAGATTGTCGGCAATGCGCGCGCCGTCAAAAAAAGGCGCCCCGTACATCTCGAAGGGCCTGTCGGTGCCCCGCGCCACCGAGGCGTTGGTGGTCTCGGCCACGCCCAGCCCGGGGTACAGGATGGCGCCGTTGAGCGTCTTCATGTTGGGGGAGGGATTGATCCAGGGCAGGCCCGTCTGGTCGAAGTACATGGCCCGCTTCCAGTTTTTTACCGGGACCACCTCGAGCTCGCAGCCGATTTTGAAATACCCGTTGAACAGCAGTGCGAGCTCTCCCACCGTCATGCCGTGACGCGTGGGGATGGGATAGATCGAGGTGATGCCGCCCCACGCGCCGTCCTGGGGAACCGCGCCCTCCACCCTTACGCCGCCAATGGGGTTGGGCCGGTCAAGCACCAGGAATTTAATCCCGGATTCCTTCGCGGCGCGCATGCACAGCGCCATGGTGCCGATGTACGTGTAGAACCGGGTGCCTATGTCCTGGATGTCGAACACCAGCACCTCGATCCCCCGGAGCATCGCCATGCTGGGTTTATACGACTCGCCGTAGAGGCTGTAGACGGGCAGTTTGGTCTTCTGGTCGTATCCCGATGCGACCAGCTCGTCGGCGGTACCGCGTATGCCGTGCTCGGGCGAGAACAGGGCCACCAGGGTGCACTTGCCTGAGCCATGGAGCACGTCGATCGTGCTCACGCGCGCGCGCGTCACCCCGGTGTGGTTGGTGACCAGCCCCACGCGCTTGCCGGCAATCGAATCGAATTCCTTCTGGGAGAGCACGTCGATCCCGGGAAGAACCGGCAGATTCTGCTCTTCCTCCTCCTGGGTGAAGCCGCTCATGAGGAGACCCCCCAGGATGAGGGTCACGGCGAGCGCTATCCCGACGTACATGCTCAGGTGCCTGGTGGTGTGGGTATGTCTGAACGGGGTCACTGTCATCATGGGTCTGTTCCTGCATGGGGTCCCGGCGGTTCCTGATCATGTACCGCGTGTTGCCGGAAAACCCCGGAGAATGGGGATTATCCCGACGGGGCCCTCCCTTGTCAATTAAAATGATCGGGCCCTCCTGGACTATCGTCCTTCCGGGCAAAATCCTTGAGGGAGAGGCCCGGGGCCCGGTAATGCCTCGAATAGGCCGTGAGCGAGCCGGTGGTAAAGAGCCGGTTGAGCGGCCGGAGGCGCAGGGTCCGATGGACGAGGGGGTAAAGCACGAATACCCGGAGAGAGAGCTGGACCAGGGTGTTCGCGATAAATGCGGACGCAGGCCCCCAGGTTGCCGTATTTTTATATATAACAATGTATCTGCTTGCATAATCCGACCTCGATGCTACAAGCAGGGGAACGGGGCGTCAATGTCGAGGGAGACGGGATATTACGACAGCAACGGCCGATCGATCCGCGAGGGAGACTGGATCCGGGCCAAGTACGGCTATGAGTACCGGGTAATCCGTGATGCATCAACCCTTGAGTGGATCGTCGAGGACCGGGACGGGCTGCGCCGCATGCCGCTTTCGCGGGTCGCGGGCTTTTCGGAGCGCATGGACGAAAAAGGCTAATCGTCTTCCCTGAGCAGTTCCCAGAGTAAAATGCCCGCCGCGACCGAGGCGTTCAGCGACGATATCTGTCCGCGCAGGGGTATGCGCACCAGGTAGTCGCACTTTTCGCCGGTAAGCCTGCGCATGCCGCTCCCCTCGCTCCCTATGACGAGGACCGCCGGCCGGAGCTCCCGGAGCTTTTCCATTCCCGTGTCGCCCTGGTCGGAGGTACCGATTATCCAGAGGCCCGCTTCGCGCGCCTTCTCCAGGGACTGCGCGATGTTCCCCACCTGGATCGTTTTCAAGTGCGCGGTCGCCCCGGCGGAGGACTTGATAATGGTCTGGTTTATTTCGGGCGCGTGGGCCTTCGCCATGATCACGCCCTGGGCGCCCAGGGCCTCAGCGGTGCGGATGATGGAGCCAATGTTGTGCGGATCGGTAAGCTGGTCCAGAGCGACGAGCACGCCCGATTGCGCGGCGACCTGGGCGTAGAATTCCTCGTCGCGCACGTGCGCGCCGCGCTGCGCGATGCGCAGCATCACGCCCTGGTGATGCGAGGAGGAGCCGATCCGGGTAAAGAATTCCTTTGGCTGGTAGGTCAGCTTGATGGTGTAGTCGTTGATGGTCGTCAGGAACGGCCGAT
>CALMJO010000157.1 GCA_937864375.1 uncultured Spirochaetota bacterium | reverse complement strand
CATCGCGGTCGCGCGCAGGGTGAGGCCCGATCAGGTCACCCTGGTCCCCGAGAAAAGGCGGGAAGTCACAACCGAGGGCGGCCTGGACGTCCAGGCTAACGCCAAAAAGATTCGCGACGCGGTGCGGATTTTTCACGACCTGGGTGCCACGGTGTCGCTGTTCATAGAACCCGACAGGGCCGTGATCGATGCGACCGCGGCGACCGGCGCCGACTTCATAGAGATCCATACCGGGACCTACTGCAACGCGAGGGAGAAGGGCGCCCGGGCGCGCGAGATAAAGAGGATATACGACGCGGCGCGTTATGCCGTTTCGCTCGGCATACGCGTCAACGCCGGGCATGGGCTCGACTACGTGAACGTAGTACCCGTTCTCAAGGCATCCTCTCTGGAGGAGCTCAACATCGGCCATTCGATCATCGCGCGGTCCATATACACGGGGATCGGGAATGCGGTCAGGGAAATGGCCGACATCATCAAGGCGGGAGCGGCGGGGTGATGCCGCGGGCCGCGGGAGAGAGAAATGCTGGGCGGACTTTTCAGAATAATAGTGCTGTTCATAGTTTTTTATATCATTTATTCCCTGGTGGTAAATGCGTTCAGGATATACAGAAAGATACGTCGGGACCAGGCGGAGTTCAGGAAAGGTGAACGGAAGCAAAAAGAAGGCGACAAGGTGATCGAACTTGACAAGGACCAGTACAAAGTCGAATAGGGTGCTCGCTTCAGCGTTCCTGGCCGTGGCCGCCTGCGCAGTGGCGCTCGCGTCGTGCGGAAAGCCCCACGGAACATTTGCGTTCAAGAAGCCCATCGAGGACGTTTATCACAAGCTCCAGGAAGTTCCCGAGTTTGGTCGCGACGATGTGGTGAACTGGGTGTGCGTCGTCAAGGGACTGGGCAAGTCCGACCGTCTCGCGGTTTTTGTGCTCAAAAAAGAGATGGTATGGGTGGAGCTGCATTCCCGGCTTGAAAACGTGGGAAAGGACCAGCCTTACGTCTACGGGACGATCCAGGACCTGGCCAAGGGACGATACAAAATCATGATCACTAAGGAAAGCCACGCGGTGGGAGAACTGGAATTCAACATCTATGACGACGGCGAGGACGGCGTATTCGATAAATAGAAACGCGACGAGCCCGATAATCCCTCAGTATATCCCCTTCAGCAGGCAGAGTGCGATGAACAGGACGAAATTGAAGTCGACCAGGAATTCGTACTTGAGCGCGAAAAAGTAGCTTCTCGAAGGAATGTGGACAAAGAGACAGCCCATGTAGGCAAGTCCCGCCAGGAACACGAGGTCGATGGGCGCTCCACGGGTCATCGTGAATGCGGCGTACGGGATGGATGCGGCCGCCATCACGACGAGGCCGATCACCTTGGTGCGGTGCGGTCCGATGGTAGCCGGCAGGGTCTGCCGCCCCAGGATGAGATCTCCCTGGGACGCGATGATGTCGAGCAGCAGGTAGCGCATGAGTATCATCGAGAAGACATACGCATTGAGCACGAGCATCCCGTCTCCGGCGGCGCCCCGGCTGAGGAGCGGAAGCAGCACCGCTGCGATCGTCCACCCCACCGAGGAAATTATGTTCTTCTCCGAATAGGCCAGTCGCGCCAGCCTGAAGGGTATCCACTGCACCGCCTTCTTGATCAGGCCGGTCGAGTACACCGTTCCCATCAGCGCCGAGAACCCGTAGGCGGCCATGATCCACGGCTGGTACCTCGCCAGGATGAGGCCGCAGGCGCCCAGGGCGGCCGCCGCGAGCGGTATGAGCAGAAATCGGAACCTCTTGAGCAGCGCGTATTTCACGGGATTGCGCACGAGGAGCCACTGCATCTCCAGGAAATTGTTCACGGTGTACATTGAGAAAATGTAGAGCATCGAGACGAGGCAGAGGCGCCGGTCGGGCGCATACCCCGCGTTGGACTGAGCGAAGGCGGTGATGAAGTATGCCGCCACGGCGGAAAAAATGCTGGTACGCAGGACGAACTGGAGAAGCTTGATGAAGAGGTGCACCAGGATGAAGCTGTTGCGGAAACGGATGTCGTAGAGGCGCTCCATCACGTTGTTGATTATCCAGCCGGGGGTCGACGCGCCCGCGGTGACCAGCACCTTGCGGACGCCGCGGAAATCCTCGTGGCTGAGCTCGTCCTCTGTCTCCACATGGAAGGTCCTGATGCCGTACTCGTGCCCCATCTGCGCGAGGCGCTGGGTGTTCGCGGACTTCCTGCCCCCCACCACGACGAGCGCGTCGGCCCCCGCCTTCACGCCCTCCGTGACGTCGGCCTGCCGGTTGTGCGTCGATTCGCAGATGGTGTTGAAGACGGTTATGTCGGGGCGGCGCGCCCGTATCCCGGTCACGATCTCGTCGAAGCGGTCGGCGTCCTGTGTCGTCTGGGAGACCACGAGGTAGTTCTTCGCTTCCGGGATCGCGCCGATCTCGGAAGCGCTCGAAACCACCGTTACGCCGGCGCGCGCGTAGCTCTTCAGGCCCAGCACCTCCGCGTGATCATGGTCGCCCACGATAATCGTGTAGTAGCCGTTGCCGGAGTATTTCCGGATGATCCCCTGGACGCGCGACACCTTGGGGCAGGTCAGGTTGTAGTAGCGCGTCGAGCGGCCCTTGATCTCGCGGAGCTTGTCTGCGGTGATGCCGTGGGTGCGGATGGCGATGGTCTTCCCCTCGATGCCCTCGAGGTCGTTGACGGTCCGGAGCCCCCTGGTTTCAAGGATCGCGGTGGTCTGGGGATTGTGGATGAGCGGGCCGTATACGAGGATTTCTTCATCGGTGCGGTTTAGCTCGCGGACGATGCGCAGCACCGCGTCGCGCACCCCCATGCAGAAGCCCGAGTGGCACGCGAGCTCAATCTTCAACGGGCGCTTCCTTCTCCGCTGCCTTCTCGACCTTGTCCCGGCCCCTGTCCTTTTCCCTTTCCTTTTCCTTCCCGGCCTTCGTCCAGGGGAAGGTGGCCTTGGGGTTCTTGAGCGGGCCGGTGAGCGTGATCCTGAGCCTGTCCTCGCTTTTCTTCGCGCCCGCCAGGAGGATGCTGTAGTCCTCGAGGACGCGGGAATCGGGATCGAGCTCGATCGTGAGGTTCAGGTTGGAGCTCGCGAAGCTCTTCGCCATGGAGAGCATCCCGTGGATGTTACCCTGGAGGTCGGGCCCCGCCATCTTCATGCTGGCGAGCTTGAGGTTACCGCGCTGGATGGTCGAGTCGCCGCGCACCGAGGCGAACTTGATGGGCGGCACGTCGAAGCCCTTGATCTTGATTCCCTTGAGAAACGCGTTGCTGAGCTCGAGCTTCAGGTAGCCGTCCGACGGGGGGCCGGGCTCCGCCAGCTTAAGCTCGAACTCGGATTTCAAGACCGCGGTGACGGTCGTGTCGGTGACGGTGTAGCGGAAGTCCTGGATGGAGATCCTGCCGCGCAGGGTGCGCGCGATGAGCGTGGTGTAGGGATTGACGGCGATGTTGAACTTCACGTTCTTCATGGCGATCTCGCCGTCCTGGAGGCTCACCTCGATAGAGTCGATCTCCGAGTCCCCGAAGAGGCTGAAGTCCATGTCGCCCACGATCACCGGGCGGCCGACGGATTTTTCCAGGTTCTGGATCTGCTCGCGGATGAGCACCTCGTAGGGGAAGGTTACCACCAGGAAGACGAGGGTCAGGAACACCGTCGCGGCGAGGTAGAGCTTCACGTGGGGGAGCTTCCACATCTCCTTGAGCCTGGCGCCCAGGGACTGGAGGAAGGTGCGAATAGCCGTCTTGATCGAGTTAAGGTCCATGGCGCCCCGTCATTGCTGCGAAAAGCTGTCGATTTTGATGATCACGTCGTACGTGTCCGCTCCCTTGAGCCCCTGGTATATTTTTAAATAGTTCACCTTGAGCAGCGTGTTCGCGTTTTCGACCTCGTATAGAAAGCGGAAGAATTTCTGGATGGGAACGCTGTCCAGCTTAATGTCCGACGTGAACTTCGTGAACTTGTTCTGAATGTTGGCCTGGGTGCGCCGGTTGTAGGCGATATGCTTCGAGACGTCGGCGGTGTTGGCCCATTGCTCGACCAGCGTGCTTATGTTTTCGGAGCGGTTGCCCAGGAGCGACTGGTAGCGTGTCTTGCGCTGCTTGATGTCGCGGTACTGGTCGTACAGAGAATCCAGGCGCGAGAGGTCGCTCACGCTTTTCCTGGTTTCCTTTTCCGACGACGACCGGTATTCCGCGAACGGGACGATGATGAGGTAGTAGACGACGGCGAACGCGATCATCCCGCCGAGCGCGTAGAGAAGATACTTTTCCCTCTGTGATATCTTCATTTATCCTCGCTCTTTTCCGCGGCCTTCGCGACGGCGCGGATCTTCTGCTTGATTATCATGGTGAACGTCGTCTGGTTCGCGCGCGCCTGGTTGGTCGTGAAGTTGACCGAATCGTACTTCCTGGTGTCGATGAGCCTGTTGCGGTAATCGTCGAGCATCCTCTGGCTTCCTATGCTGCCGTCGATGCGCACAGAGTTTTCGTTCACCACGACGCTCGTGAGCACGAAGGAATCGTCGCCGGGGAAGGATGCGATGACCTCCCTGATGAGGTCGATCACCTTCTGGTCCGAATGTATGATGTTGTCGATCGCCTCCACGTCCTTTTTCTCGTCGTTCACCAGCTTTTGAGCCGCCTTGACCGGGTCGGGGTCCGAGGGCTTTGCGTGGAAATATTTCTGGAATCGGTCGTTCAGCATGGCGGTATACTCGGAGCTGGTACGGTAGCTGATGATAGCGGCGGTGATCAGGTTGACCGCGAGCACCAGGAGCGCGGCGGCCCCCATGGTGCCGGCAAAGTAGTAGATCTTGCGGGAATCGGACACGAAATCCGGAAGGAACTCGCCCTTGAGGAAGTTAATGGACGCCTGCCTGCGGTCAAGGTACGAGAGCACGGTCCCGAACACTATGGGAAACTGGGACTGGATCTTCTGCTCGGTGTAGTCCGGCAGGAAGGGGAGGCTCACCACCGGGACGTTGAAGCGGCGTGAAAGAAGCATCCCTATCCCCGCGAGGTTCGCGCCGCCGCCGGACACGAGCATCCGTGCGAACTCGACGTCTCCGTACTCGACGGCGAAGGACTTGAGAGTGATGGCGACCTGCTCGGCCAGCTGGTCCACCGACTCGATGGTCTTATCGTAAATGCGCCGGAGCCTGGGCCTGGAGAGCCCCAGGGTCTTGTAGAAGTCCCGCTGCAGGTTGTTCTCCAGGGAGGTGAGATCCAGGCTCAGGTCCTCGAAGAGCTTCGCGGCTTCCCGCACCGTGATCTTCTGGGCCGACGCGATGTCGCGGTAGATGTCCGCCGTGCCCATGGTGATGCACCGCGTGTAGACGAGGAAGTTGTCCCGGATCACGTTGATGATCGTCTTGGAGTGGCCTATGTCGAGCTGGATGACCGATTCGCCGCCCACCCGGTTGAAATACTTGTAGCATTCGAAAAGCGCGTTCGCCTCGAGGCCCATGCGCGCAGGCTGGATGCCGCACTCCTGGAGCGCGGATAGTATTTCCCTTAAAAGCTGCTTATGAGCGGCGGCGAGGAGGATGCGTCCCTCCTCCGGGTTCGTGCTCCTCAGGGACTGGAAGTCCATGGAGAGATCGTCCATCCGGAAGGGGATGTTTTCTTCCGCCTCGAACGGAATGGCGGACCGGATCTTCTCGAGATCGTTGAACGGGAAGGTTATGTTTCGTATGACGGCCTTCTCCATGGGAAGGTTCACGAAGACCGTGAAGCCCTTGAGCGGATATTCCTCGAGCATTCTGCGCAGGGTGACGACGACGGGGGACGGGCCCTCGGCACCCGGCTCCGCGTGCGCAACGTCCTCGTAGGTCATCGAGGTGATCTGGAAGTTCCGGAGGCCCGTGCGTATGGTGATCATCTTGATGGACGATGATCCTATGTCAAGGGCCGCTATGTTCTCAAACAAGGCAGATCCTCCGTCCGGGCCGCATCACTGCTCGCCCACGTAGTAGTATTTCTTGTTGTCCCGGTTGTAAACGGCAGTGACGGTGACCTCTGTGTCGTTCACCATCCCCGTGGCCTCGATTCTGAAAATGAACGAACGCACGGTGAGGTGATTTTTTCGAAAGGTGTCATCCGTAACAAGGTCCCTGATTTCGTCGACGGACTCGAACGGCTTCTGCTGCCGCCTGCGGATGAGCTCGGTCACTATATCATCGGTCATGAGATCTGTCAACGCCGATAAGACGCGGTATGATGCGGTGTTGATATTAATTTTATTCACGTCGCTCAGGTAGTCCGTCCGGTCCCCGTTCACGCGCAGGTAATCGGCGAGCCTCCTGCTCCGCTCGCGTCCGATGGGCCGTTCCAGCTCCTTGAAGCTGCTCGCCTTGGCGGCAAGCTCCTTGTTGCCGGGCGCGAACTTCTCCACGGCCGCCGCGTCCAGGTTCTGGTTTCCCTTGTTGTCTTCCACCAGGTTGGTCTCGGGGACCGGCGGGTCCCCCAGGCCGTAGAAAATTTCGGGCGTGAATCCCTTCACGAGGAGCAGCTCCTGGATGCTGTCCATCTCGCGATTCTTGGCGCGGTAGGGTCGGGGGAGGCTCATGTAATAGTCCGACGATTCCGCGCCGTAGGGAGAGCGTGCGTCGTCCAGGTCGACCCAGTCGAGTATCGTGTCGGCCAGGTCCATGGGCAGGCCCATGTTGAGGAAAAAGCGCTGCGTGACCGAATAGTAGGGGGTGCGGTCCACGACCTCGGTAGCGAGGACGCTCAGGTTGATCTTAGAGTTCTCGTCGCTTATGCGGAGCTTCAGGTCGCCGTATTCGATGGGTATGTCGGGAAAGTCGAGCGCCCACAGGTCCTGGTACGAGTCCACGTTCGAGTTGGACGAGGCGCCCTGCATGATGCTCGACGAGCCTCCCTTCTTGTCGGCCTCGAGGATGTATACGCAAAAATTGACGCCGGCTTTGGCGATTGTCCACGCCTTGAGCCTTCGGTCGAAGGTGAGTTTGTATTGATTGCTGGTGGCGGCCGTAATGATAAATTCGATCGACAGCGATCCCAGGAGTGTGGTCATGAGAAATACGATCACCAGTACGAAGCCGGAACGGTTCCGGAATGCGGTGAAGATGCCGCGTTCGCGCAGGAGCGCCGCGCGGCGCGCCTGGAAATCCCTGAAGGCGGACGGGAGCGCTGGAAGTGATTCAAGCAGTCCCGTGCGAGATCGTGAGATTCGTTTCCCTTTCATGGTCAGTTCATCGGCGTGAGATAACTCACTATTATGAAGGTTTCTTCGGCGAATTTTCCCGGCTCGTCGGGTGAGCTCTGGCCGCTCTTCATCTTGAGTGTCGTTTTCACGGCGACCGGGAATTTTTTATCGTTCTTCGAGTCCCACTTGGAGCTCCAGTCGTTGCGGAGCCAGAACTCGAACTTGAGGTCGGCCACGCGTTTCAGCAGGATGCTCGAGCTTCCCCCCGTCTCCGGGTTTTCGTCGTAGGTGCTCTTCTCGCGGCGCATCAGCAGGTAGGTGCCGTCATAGCCGGGTTCGGGATTCCTGTCCTCTGCCAGGTAGTATCCCACCTCCCGGATGTCGCTCATGGGAAAGGACTCGCGAGGATCCGCGGCGACGAAATCGCCCGACGCGTCAATCGTCACGAACCCGATCTTTCCATTCTGGAAGGTCCCGGACGAATTTTCGCCGGAGATCTGGACGTTCGGGTTGAGCTTGTTCGCGAATGCGTAGGTGAGATCCCTGTCTATGCGGTTGAGGGCGAGATTCAAGCCCTCGTAATAGACGGCCCTGCCGGTGGAGTGGCGGATGGACATGATGAGCGAGCGATGTGCCGTGTAGGCCATGATGAGAATGAGCGAGGAGATCGAAATGGCGACCACCATTTCGACAAGAGAGAAACCGCTCGAGTCGGCGCCCACGGCGCGCATGAAACCCCGTATCCTCGTCATCGTCCTCATTTCTCCGGGTAGATGTAGCTGATGGAATAGCTTTTCGTGGAGCCGCGCTCCTCCCATTTCACGGTGATCTCGAGCTTCTTCGCGGAGAGCGGGCCGAAGAATTCGTGCTCGTAGCGCGTAACGGCGCGGCTGCAGGTGAATCCCTCGTATTCCTTCACGGACTCGTTCTGGATGTCGGGCGCGCGCATCCGCATCACCTGGAATTCGGCGAGCTTGTTCTTCGCGATGAACATCGCCCGGGTGAAGTTCCTGTTCTGGGCGATCGACATGATTCCCTTGGACACGCCCGAGATGATCCCCAGCATCACGAGCGAAAGAATCGTGATGGCGATGAGCACCTCGATGATCGCGAACCCGGCCGCCGCCGGTTCACTCGTATGAAGTGTAGCCCTGTTCAATTGACGGCTCTTTGAGAAATTTGTACATGCGCACCGAGCGCTGCTCGGTGCCGTTCACCAGCACGTGGAGGACCACGTCGTCCGACGAGCCCCCGGGATAGAAGGGCACCAGGACGTTTCCCCGGCGCACCGTCTGCCCCCCGCTGAACACGGCCTCCTCGAGGCGGAACGAATCGGGAAAGGTATGATGCTTGAGAAGACGGTGAGGGGAGTCCTGGAATTTGCCTTCGGGCGTGAGAACGAGCACGGAAATCGCGTTCACTCGATCGAACACGCCCTCGTTGAATTTTGAAAGCTCCACGTCACGCTCGTAGAGGTGGAACACCGCGTAGTTGGTGCGCCCGTTCACGAACGCGTCGTCGAAGGCCTTGGCGAGCACCGCGCGAAGCACGATGAAGCCGCTGCGCTCCGCGCTCATGAAATTCGCGATGCGGGGCGCCACGATCATGGAGATCACCGCGAAGATGGAGATCACGACGATGAGCTCGACGAGCGTGAATCCCTCGCGCCCCGCGAGCGCGCGAATGAACCGGCGGTGCCTCACGGCGCGCCCACGCCGCTATTCCCAGCTCTTGATGTCGGCGTTTTCGCCCTCGCCGCCGTCACGGCCGTCGGCCCCCAGGCTCATGAGCTCGAAGTCCTTGCTCTGTTCGCCCGGCGAGCGGTAGATGTAGGAGCGTCCCCACGGGTCCTTGGGGATATCCTTCTTTTTCATGTAGCCGCCGTCGTTATAGTTCCGGGGAGCGGGTTCGCTGGACGGCTTGTTGATGAGGGCGTCCAGGCCCTGCTCGGTGGTTGGATAATTGCCGTTATCGGAGCTATACATCTCGAGGGCCATCCCCAGGTCGGCGATCTGCTGTTTGGCCGCGGCCACGCGCGCCTTCTTGGGAATGTCCATGAGGCGCGGCACCACCATGACGCTCAGTATCCCCAGTATGGTTATCACCACCATGAGCTCCAGGAGCGAGAAGCCGTCGCGGGAGGAAAGATCGCGCACGAGCCTCGAAATCCTGCGTGCTGCCGAGCGGAGCATCTTTTTCATGACTATTCTCCTTATTGTAGAATCAGGTTCATTTCGAATATGGGCAGGAGCACCGAGATCACCAGGAGCCCTATGAACAGGCCCATTACCACTATGATGATGGGCTCGATCAGGCGCGTGACGCTGGAGATCGTGAGGTCGAGCTCCGTTTCATAGACGCTGCCGATCTTTAAGAGCATCTTGTCCAATGTGTCGCTCGCCTCGCCGGCGGTGATCATGCCCAGCACCAGCTTGGGAAGGAAATCGCTCTTCGCCAGCGCCGTGGAGACGTTCGCGCCCTCGCGGATCTTCCTGGCCGCCTCGTCGATGCGCTCTTCCACGACCGAGTTCACGACGATCTTCTTGACGATCTCGAAGGACTTGAGTATGTCCACGCGGTTGTTGAGGAGTATGCCCAGGTTCTGCGTGAAGCGGAGCACCAGGAGCTTGCGGTACAGGCTGCTCGCGATGGGCAGGGTAAGCTTGAGCTCGTCCATCTTCCTGCGGCCCTCGGGCGTCTTGATGTACTGGCTCAGGAAGTATCCGCCCGTAATGATCAGTATGAGCGGGATGAACCAGAAGTTCGCGAGGAAATCGCTCAGGCCCATGACGATGCGCGTGGGAAGCGGCAGGCTCTTGCCCAGGTCGGCGAAGAGGCGGCTGAGCGAGGGGATGACGTAGATCATTATGAGAAAGATCGTGACGATCGACACGATGACCAGGAACGACGGGTACCAGAGCGCGGCGTTGATCTTGCTCTTCAGTATCGTACGCTTCTCCTCGAGGTCGGCGAGCCGCTCCATTACCTGGTCGAGCGAGCCCAGGCTTTCGCCCACGCGCACCATGCTGATGTACATGTCGGAGAACACCACGCGATGGCGCTCGAGGGCGGCGGAGAGCGCGGAGCCTTCCTCCAGCTTGCCCTTTACATCCACTATGATGCTCTTGAATACCTTGTTGTCGATCTGTTCGATGATGTCGGTGATGGCGACCAACAGCGGCATTCCCGCGTTCAGGAGCGTCGCGAGCTGTCGGGAGAAGATGCCCACCTCCTTCACGCTCATGCGCAGGCTTATGTAATGGGAGACGCGGTCGTAGTATTCGCGCAGCGTCCCGCCGCCCTCGCCCCGGCCTGTGGTAATCACCGCGTGCGGCCTGATGCTCGTCACGTAAAGGCCCTGGGCGCGGAGCTTCTGCCGCGCGGCCACGTCGCTCGTCGCGTCAATGAGGTCGGACACGGACACGCCCTTGCGGTCGAGCGCCTGGTATTCGTAGATCATGGTCAGCTCACCCGCAGCACTTCTTCAATCGTGGTGATGCCCTGGAAGGCCTTCTCCATCCCGTCGAGGAGCAGGGTGAGCATTCCTTCCTCCACGGCCCTTTCCTTGATCTCCTGCGCCTCGGCGCGGTCGAGGATCATACGGCGGATTTCCGCCGACAGGGGCAGCAGCTCGTAGATGCCGGTCCTGCCCAGATAGCCCGTGTTCAGGCATTTCTCGCATCCCTTGCCGCGGTAGAGCTTGTTGCCCTTGACGTGCGCCCTGTTGACGCCCAGCTCCTTCAGCATGGCGGCCGTGGGCTTGTAGCTCTCGCGGCAGTGCGGGCAGATGGTGCGCACCAGGCGCTGCGCCAGGAACGCGTTTACCGACGAGGTGATGAGGAAGGGCTCCACCCCCATGTCGATGAGCCGCGTGATGCCGCTCGCCGCGTCGTTCGTGTGCAGAGTGGAAAACACCCTGTGGCCGGTGAGCGCCGACTGCACGGCGATCTCCGCCGTTTCGAGGTCGCGGATCTCGCCGATCATGATCACGTCCGGGTCCTGGCGCAGGATGGAGCGGAGACCGTTCGCGAAGGTGAGGTCGATCTTGGGCTTCACCTGCATCTGCCCTATGCCGGGGATCTGGTACTCTATGGGGTCCTCGACCGTGAGGATGTTGATGTCCGCGCTCTTGAGGGTGGAAAGCACGCTGTAGAGCGTCGTGCTCTTCCCGCTTCCCGTGGGGCCCGTGACGAGGATCACGCCGAAGGTTTTCCTGATGGTCTGCCTGAAGATCTCCAGCATGTCCCTGGAGAAGCCGAGCGAGCCCAGGTCGAACTTCATGTCGGTCTTGTTGAGGAGGCGCAGCACCACGCGCTCCCCGTAGTAGGTGGGGAAGATCGACACGCGGATGTCGATGTCCTTCCCGCCGATCTTGATCTGGATGCGCCCGTCCTGGGGAAGGCGGTTTTCGGCGATGTTCAGGTTCGCCATAATCTTGATGCGCGAGATGATGGCCCCCTGGAACTTCTTGGGCGGAGTGAACATCTGGTAGAGTATGCCGTCGATCCGGTAGCGGACGACGAGCTCCTTTTCGTAGGGCTCCAGGTGGATGTCGCTCGCGCGGTCCTGGACCGCCTGGGTGATCACCATGTTCACGAGCCGGATGATGGGGGCCTCGTTCGCGAGGTCCAGGATGTCCTCGGTCTCCATCACCGGGGAGGTGAGGATCTCGAAGTCGGATTCCTCGAGGGTCTCGATCACCTCGCCCGTGGCGTCGGCCTTCATCATCTCGAAGTGGGCCGCGATCACGCGCTGGATCTCGAGCTCGCCGGCGAGGACGAACTCGAAGGAGTGGTCTGGAAAGATCATCTTGAGGTCGTCGAACGGGTGGAAATTGAGCGGGTCCGCGATGGCCGTGTGGATTACGGTGCCCGCCGCCCGGTAGGGGACCGCCCTGTTCCTTTTCAGAAAATAGACCGGTATGCGCGCGAAGAGGCCGTCCTTGTCCTCGAAGTGGAGCGACTTCATGTACTGCATGCCGAACTGCTCGGCGAGGGCGTCCAGCACGTCGTCCTCCGAGGCGAGGCCCTTCCTGACGACGATCGTCCCCAGGCGCGCCGTGCCGCCCTTCTGCGTGAGCAGGAGCTCCTGCACCTGCTCCGCGGTGAGAATCTTGCGCTCGACAAGTATGGCGCCAAGCATCTTGTTCTTCTTGGAGGGCATGGGCGTCCTCAGCGGTCCTTCATCCTGCGCTGCTCTTCGCGCTTCTGTTCGGTGATTGCGTCGATCCGGTCCTGCTTCGTCAGCAGGTGCGGCGTGATGAACACGAGGAGGTTCGTCTTGCTGTAGGAGACCGACTTGCGCTTGAAGAACCAGCCCAGGAGCGGGATGTCGCCCAGGACCGGCACCTTGGTCTCTTCGACGTTCTTGTTGTTGCGGATGAGCCCGCCCACCACGATGGTCTTGCCGTCGTGTACCGTGATCTTGGTCTTGATGTCGCGCTTGGAAAGGTCCGGGGGTATGACATTGCCGGAGCTCGTCACGGT
>CALMJO010000156.1 GCA_937864375.1 uncultured Spirochaetota bacterium | reverse complement strand
CTCGGGGTGGAGCACCACGTCGATCATGTCGTAGTCCACGCCAAAGAGGTGGTGCGCCTCGATCACCTCGAGCCCCTTGTTCATCATGGTGGCCGAGTCGATGGTGATCTTGCTGCCCATGCTCCAGGTCGGGTGCGCGAGCGCCTGGTCGGGAGTCACGTCGTCGAGCTCGCCCGCGGTCCGGTCCCTGAGGCTCCCCCCCGAGGCCGTGAGCACGATGCGCGCGACGTCCTCCCGCTTCACGCGCTCCAGGAGCGAGAAGACCGCGCTGTGCTCGCTGTCCACGGGGATGAGCTCCACCCCGGATTCGGCGACGCGACGCATGAAGATTTCCCCTGCCATCACCAGGGTCTCCTTGTTCGCGAGCGCAAGGCGCTTCACCGCGGGCAGCGCCGCGAGCGTCGGGAGCAGCCCCGCCGCCCCCACCAGCGCCGAGACCATCACGTGGGCGCCGCGGGAGGCGAGCTCGCTGATTCCCTCCGGACCCGTAAGGAATTCCACGCCGGGAAATGCTTCACGGAGCGAGGCGAACGCGGCCGATTTTGCGGCGTCGGCGGAGCCTACCGCCACAGCGCGGGGAGAAAATTCCCTGACCTGCTTTTCCAGTAATTCCAGGTTACGGTTGCAGCTCAGTCCGTAGACGCTGAACTCGTCCCTGAAATGCCCTATGACCCGAAGGGCCGATACTCCGATCGAGCCCGTCGAGCCCAGGATGGTGACTGAGCGTGTCATGCGCCCGGCTTACTGCACGCCCTTGAGTACAAGGTAATAATAGAAGAGCGGCATGGTTACGATGAGCGAATCGAACACGTCCCAGAGCCCGCCATGGCCGGGAATGAGCGAGCCCGAGTCCTTGATGGCGCCGTCGCGCTTGATCGCCGATTCGGCCAGGTCGCCGATGTTGCCCAGGACGGAGAGCGCGATGCCCAGGAATGTGGCTTCGACCATGGAGAAAAGCTCCCTGCCGGCGAAGGCCTCGATCCCCTGGCTGAACAGGAGAATACCCAGGACCGTGCCCAGGAGCCCGGAGAAATAGCCCTCCCACGATTTGTTGGGAGAGACCGCGATGCCTGCCTTGTGCCTCCCGAAGTTCACGCCGCCAAAGTACGCGAAGGTGTCGTTCAGCATCACCGCGGCGTTGATGATGAGTATGTACCATACGCCGTCGCGCAGCGACTTCAGCAGAATGATATGAGAGAATGAAAACACCATGAAGACGACGCCGAACACCGTCACCGCGAGCGAGTACATCCCTCCCTCGATGGGGCGTCGGAAGATCTGCACGGTCACGAGCGCCACCATGGCGAGTGCGCACAGCGCGAGCAGGAGGCGCACGTCGAACGCGGGGATGTACGACGTGTAGCCCAGGACCTTCCCGAACGCGTACAGGTACATGGCGACGTTCACCAGGGCCCCCATTATCATGCCGGCGGCAAGGAAGGGCCTGCGGTTCTCGTCCCTGCCCGCGATCTGGTAGTATTCCCACAGGCAGCCCAGCGAGATGATCATCGAGACGATGAGGATGGGGATGTACTGGAACTGGTCCGTGACGAACGCATAGAGGTAAACCGGCAGGGCTACCGCCGCGCTCGCAATCCGTTTCGCTGTCTCGCTCATAATCCTCCGAATCTCCTTTCCCTTGTCTGGTATTCGTAAATGGTCCGGTACAGGTGCCGCGGCCTGAAGTCCGGCCAGAGCACCTTCGTGAACACGAGCTCGGCATAGGCGATCTGCCAGAGCAGAAAATTGCTGATGCGGTACTCCCCGCTCGTCCGGATGAGCAGGTCCACGTCGGGCAGGTCCGGCGAGTACAGGAACCGCCCCATCTTCGCGACGGTCATCGTCTCTTTCGCCCCGCGCCTCCCGGCCCAGGAGTTCACCGCGTCAACGAGCTCCTGGCGCCCGCCGTAGTTGAGGCAGAAGTTGAGTATGATCTTCCGGTTGCGCCGCGTCTCCCGGATCGAGCGCGCGATGACTTCCTGCGTACTCGCGGGCAATTGGGCGAGGCTCCCCGTGTGGCGCACCTGGATGCCGCGCTTTTTGAGCGTTTCGATCCTGGATTCGAAAAAGTAGCCCAGGAGCTTCCAGAGCCCCTGCACCTCGGCCCGGGGGCGCGACCAGTTTTCCGTGGAAAACGCGTACAGTGAAACGACCCTGATCCCCAGGTCCATCGCCGCGTCCATGAGCGATTCGACCACCTCGGCTCCGCGGCGGTGGCCCTCCATCCTCGAGAGCCCGCGCCGCGTGGCCCAGCGGCCGTTGCCGTCCATGATTATGGCAACGTGCGCGGGGATCCTGGCCGGGTCCAGGAGGCTCTTGTAATCTTTAGGTGCCACTCGGGGTTTAGGGTTCCTCGCGGAAACGGATCGCGCACGCTACACGTGCATGATCTCCTTTTCCTTGTTGTCGACCAGCTTCTGGACCTCTTCGGTATACTTGTCCGTGATCTTCTGGATGCGCGCGATCGCGCCCTTGGAATCGTCCTCGGAAATGTCCTTGCCCTTCTCCAGCTCCTTTACCATCTCGTTCCCGTCGCGCCGGACGTTGCGGATGGACACGCGGCACTCCTCCGCCTTCGTCTTCGCGAGCTTCACGTACTCCCTGCGCCGCTCCTCGGTGAGGTCGGGTATCTGGATGCGCAGGAGGTTGCCGTCGTTGTTGGGATTGAGGGAGAGGTCCGACTTGAGGATCGCCTTCTCGATCGCGCCAAGGGTACTCCTATCCCACGGCTGGATGACAACAAGCCTGGGTTCTGGACACGACATTGTGGAAAGCTGGTTGAGCGGCATGAGCGAGCCATACACCTCAGCTTTTACCCCATCAAAAATAGATGGAGTTGCCCTTCCCGTGCGGATCGCGCCAAAATCCTTTTCGAGGGCCTTGATGCTCTTCTTCATCCGGTCTTCCACGTCGGAGATTATTTCATCTATCATTGCGTCCCCCTTCGTTCATCAGGAAATTCTGGTGCCCAGCGCCTCGCCCGCCGCGATGCGGCGTATGGAGCCCCGGTTGAAAAGGTTGAAGACGATGATGGGCAGGCGGTTGTCCATGCACAGCGAGATCGCCGTGAGGTCCATCACCCTGAGCTGCCGTTCTATCACCTCCTGGTAGCCTATGGAAGCGATTTTCCGGGCCCCCGGGTTTTTTTCCGGGTCGCTGTCGTACACGCCGTCCACGCGCGTCGCCTTGAGTAGCACCTGCGCGCCCGTCTCGATCGCGCGCAGGCCCGCGGCGGTGTCCGTGGTGAAAAACGGGTTGCCGGTCCCCGCCGCGATGATGACGATGCGCCCCTTTTCCAGGTGCCTGATCGCCTTGCGGCGGATGTAAGGTTCCGCGAGGGCGCGCATCTCGATGGCCGTCATGACACGCGTCGCGACGCCCTGCCGTTCGAGCGCGTCCTGCATCGCGAGCGAGTTTATGACGGTGGCCAGCATCCCCATGGAGTCGCCGGTCGCCTGGTCCATGCCGAGCGCTTTCCCGGTGGACCCGCGGAAGATGTTCCCGCCGCCTATGACCATGGCGATCTGGACCCCCGTTTCCCTCACCTCGGCGATTTCGGCGGCGACCTGCTTGGCGACGGCGGGGCTTATGCCCGAATGCTCGTCGCCCGCAAGCGCCTCGCCGGAAAGCTTCAGGAGGATGCGGGAATATCCGGACCTGCCGGAAGTACTGGCCGGTTCCATCCTACTTCCCGATCTTGTAGCGCGTGAACCTGCCCACGGTGATGTTCTCGCCGTAGGTCGCGATCTTGTTCTTGACCAGGTCGCGGATCTTCACCTTGGGGTCCTTGATGTATTCCTGCTCCAGGAGGCAGACCTCGGCATAAAACTTGGAAAGCTTGCCCTCGACGATCTTTTCGACCACGTTCGCGGGCTTCCCGGAATCCTTCATCTGCTCGCGGTAGATGTCCTTTTCGCGCTCCAGCTCCGCCGCCGGGACGTCCTCGATGTCCACGTACAGGGGGTTCGATGCGGCGACCTGCATGCTGAGCTCCTTTCCAAGCTCCTGGAAGTCGGCGTTGCGGGCAACGAAGTCGGTCTCGCAGTTGAGTTCGAGGAGCACCCCGAGCTTCGCATTGTTGTGGATGTAGGTGGCTATGATGCCCTCGCGGGCCTCGCGTGCGGCCCTCTTGTTCGCGGAGGCAAGCCCCTTCTTCCTTAAATAGTCGGCGGCCTTCTCCTGGTCCCCGCCGCACTCCAGCAGGGCCTTCTTGCAGTCCATCATCCCCGCCTGGGTTTTTTCCCTTAACTCTTTTATCATGTCAGACGTTACATCAGCCACAGTGTTTCTCCTTGAATTTATACTGTTACAGCAACGATACCGGGACGGCCCGTTCTACCACTTGTCCTTTTCCCCGGTACTGAACTCGTCCTCGTACCGCTGGCGGTACTCTTCCTTCGCCTCGGTCACCTTCTTGAGCTCGGTGGCGGCCTCTTCCTTTTCGGCGGGGGCCGCTGCAGGTTCGCCCTCTTCCTCCGGAAGCATCTCGAGCACCTCTTCGCCCTCGACCTGTCCGCCGGACTGGCCCTCTATGATCGCGCGGGACATCGCGTCCAGGAAAAGCGAGATGGCGCGGATGGCGTCGTCATTGCCGGGAACGGGGAAGTCGATCTCCTCCGGGTTGCAGTTTGTGTCCACGACCGCGAAGATGGGGATGCCCAGTTTGCGCGCCTCGTTCACGGCGATCGCCTCCCTCTTGGGGTCGATGATGAACAGCGCGTCCGGGAGCTTGCCCATGTCCTTGATGCCGGAGAGCACTTTCTGCTTCTTCTTGAGCTCGTTGGTGAGGTCCAGGATCTCCTTCTTGGTCTCCGCGTCCCACTGGCCGGTTTCGGACATCTTCTCGAGGTTCTTGAGCCTCTGGATGGAATTGCTCACCGTGTGGAAGTTCGTGAGGAGCCCGCCCAGCCAGCGGTCTGCCACGTAGAACATCCCGCACTTCTTCGCGTATTCCTCGATCGCGGCCTGGGCCTGCTTCTTCGTGCCCACGAAGAGGACCTTTCCCCCGTTCGCGGCGACTTCCTTCATGCCCTGGTACGCGATCTTCAGGCGCTGCATGGTTTTCTGCAAGTCAATGATGTGGATCCCGTTCCTCGCCGTGAAGATGAACTGCGCCATCCTGGGATTCCAGCGTCGTGTCTGGTGGCCAAAATGCACGCCAGATTCCAATAGTGCTTTCATCGATACTACTGCCAATGATAGTACCCCCATTACTTAAAATATCCCGCGCCGCGCGAGGGACGTGTATCACTCATCTGCCGGTGCGCGGATTGTACCCGCCGCGCCCCACATGTTGATGTGCATGCACGCGTTCGTGCGGGAAGCCCTACCCCGCGCGCGACGCGCGCCCAATTCGCCAGATGCGTACCGATTTTACCTTGGCATGTGGCAACCGGCGCAATGCCGGTTTAACGTATATGCACCATTGAGACCCGGTGCACGTGATAGCCGCAGGTGCGGCCCCGCTTCGCCTAGACCCTCAGGAAGATCACGATCCCGACGATCATGCCCACGATGGACGCCGCCGTAATCCTTAGCCCGAAGCTGATAAAATCCAGGCTCAGGGACACGGGCCCTGTGAGGTTCACGCTTATCACCGAAAGGGAGGGCGCGAGCTTCACCAGGAGCGTGCCGAGCGCGGAACCGAGGACCCCTCCCAGTACGAGAAAGGTCAGGAAAAAGCCGAGTGTGCCGCGTTCGATCCTCATGGTCAGGCAGAAACAGTTGGGAACACAGAACCGGATGGGGGGCGTTTTGTCAAGATTTTCTTAGTATATAATGCCGAACGGCGCTTGCTGGATGGATGCCTATCATGAGGGCGCCTTTCATGGGGGAGAGGGGGATGGATGAGATGAGGAGATAAAGGAAAGTATGAAAGGATCCGAGGCCTTAGAGCGTATTTATGCTCACGAATGATAAGCGTATATTTATGTTCCTTAAATTCTATACTATTGGCATGACAGAATAAAACGGAAAGATGATTATGTTTCTTCTATAATCACTTTCATGAATAAAAGGTACAAAATCTCCTGTATCAATTCCGTCAGGCTACTAACCAAAATCCATTATCTCCTCAATACCCCACTGCCCCATTCCGTAGAGTCCAGATGATTGAGATGGCCTGCCGCTCATCGAATCCGAATGCCTGTCTCCATGACCTCTTTCGCGAGGGGATGGGCGGGCCCAAAATCCCTCGCAAGCAAGGGGAGCGGCTCGATGCGAAGATCGATCCCCCGACGCAAGCGCATGAGCGCGACACGGTCGTCGACCGGATCGCCGGAAAAGTCATCGGCCACTACGGCGACATCAATATCACTGTCCTCGTCGGTGTTACCGCGAGCCCGCGACCCGAAGAGATAGACGCCCTTGAGAGCATACCTCTTCTCCAGCACTCCCGCATACCGGGAGACGATCTCTCTTATGCCGGCCCCAACAATGATATCAGCCATTGCCGAATCTCCTCTATCTTTTCGATTGCCGTCCCTGTGTATTCGGCCGTACACTTACGGTAAAAATCCTGTTTGAAATCAGGATATCGGGCATTGATATTGAAAGTCGTCACTAGGTCGAGCGTGTCTTTCATTTCATCGGTCGTTTCTATCCCGGCCCGCTCGGCCAGGAGCGTGAGATCATGGGTTCGAGGAGGAGCGGTGTCTTCTCTTCCATTTTGCGTATACAGGGCCTTCAGTAGCTTTTCTATGACAAGATGGCCTATGAAAAGGCTCCAATGATAATCACCGGAGCGAAACAGGTTTAGCATGGCGCCATGGTCACGGTCGGACGTCTCTTTCCAGTACGCGATTAGTTCCTGCTTGTCCATGACGGATACGTATATCATGGGTTTTTTAATATCGTCAATCTATTAATGCGACCAACCATGCCTCCTTCCGGGAAGCGTAGGGAAGCGAACTTGATGCATATTTTGCGCTTTTCAGGAAAACCCGCCGATGAAAAACGCAGAGCCGGCGAAGCAAAACGGCGCCTCGCGATCATGAAACCTCATGGGAGCCAGGCGGGAATGGGCTTCACGCGAATCGGGCGATAAGCCACCCCGCCAGCGGAAGCAGCGCCCCCCAGGCGAGAAGAATGACGAGGATGGCGACCTCGCCCCCCAGGACGCCAGAATCGGGATCGTACCTGTCGGCGTAATTGTCGGAAAGCAGCCGGACCCGGAAGCCCACACCCAGGACGAATCCCGCGCCCATCCCGGCCAGGTGCTGCCAGTCCCAGAGAGGGGTGAACTCCAGCCAGGTCAGGACATACCCGGCGCAGGAGACGCCAAAGATGGCGACGACCAGCAGCACCATCACGACGCCAAGCTCCTTGAATGCGCTTTTCCCCGCCAGCCCCTTTTTGAAGAGGACCATGAATATGAGCGCCACGCCCAGGGTGACGAGGTCCAGCATGACCTGGTCGAGGAAATAGCGCCACAGGGAGCCATTGCCTGATACGATCTGGCCTGTAACCAGCGCCGCCCTGGGGAGCGCGAAGCCCATGGAAAAGCGGCCCAGCCTTGCCCTGGCCTGGGCGAGGATGGGCGGTCCCTGGAGATAGAAATGCAGCACTGCCAGGATCCAGCCCGCGGCCCAGAGGAACGACGCGTGCGCGCTGTGCAGGGCAAAGGCCGCCAGCGCCGCGCCGAAGGGCGTGAAGAGCTCGATCGCGGTTTCAAGCGGGGGAAGCAGCGTCTTAAGCTTGTCCAAAATTTTCATGTTTCGCTTTTCAGATTCAGAGATAGTACTCCGCATCCGGCAGGAATTCCAGCGCAAATTTCAGCAAGAAGAGCAGTTCTTCACCGCGACGGGAATAATCGCCGGGCGGGCCAACGCATGCGGGAACACACAGCCCTCTGGAATTTCGCTTGCGCACCGGCCCAAGCCGGATAATGATCGACACAATGCTTCGGAATGCCCGTCTGCGCTTCGCGTGAATGTTTTGGTTTCTCTTTCCGCCGCTGCCGGGAACACGACCGGGCTTCGCCGACTGACACACAGTGGAGGACACGTCCCATGAAACGCACCGCGATCGCACTCATAATCCTTGCCTTCATGCTCGCACCATTCGCCGGCTGCACGTCCGAATCCTTCGACCCGAACGCGCTTCCCGTGGCCATCACCTACGGGAAGGTCCAATCGACATTCTTGAAATTCGGGATCGACATCAACGGCGATTACTGCAAGGCGCTCAAGGCCCATGGCGCGCGGTCCGTGCGCCTGTTCATAGCCGACGCGCCCGCGGACGTGGACGCGAAGCTCGCGGGCGTCGCCGGGGTCCTCGTGCCCGGCGGGTTCGACATCGAGCCCGCGCGCTTTAAGGAGGAGCGCGTGAAGGAATGCGAGGCGAGCGACCTGGCGCTCGACGAGCTCGAGTACAAGGTGCTCGAGTTCGCGCGCGCGAAGAAGCTCCCGGTGCTTGGCATCTGCCGCGGGATGCAGATGCTCACCGTGTTCTACGGCGGCTCGCTCTACCAGGACATCCCCGCGTACTTCAAGAGCGCCTCTCCCATACCGCACCGCGAGTCGCTCGACCTCTGGATTTACAAGCACGCGCGGCCCTGCTTCCACGATGCCGTGCTTGAAAAGGGAGGCATGCTCGCCGCGCTCCTGGGTGCGGAAAAGATTAAAGTGAACACCTACCATCACCAGGGCGCGAAGGCCGTCGCGCCGGGAACGCGCGTCATCGCGCGCGCGGCCGACGGATTCGTCGAGGGGATCGAGGGAACGGGAGACCAGTGGATACTGGGGACCCAGTTCCACCCGGAGATGCTGCGCCTTGAAGACACGAGGTTCGACGCGATTTTCGCGAGGTTTGTACAGGAAGTGGGGAAGAGGCAGGGGGCGAAGGCGGCCAGGCAGTGACCGGGAAAGGGCTGACCCGATAATTGATTTCCAGATTCTCCAAATGGTTTGACAAACAGGATTTGTTGGAATACATTATATTCGTGAGTTGAAACATGTACCGTTACATTACATTCGATCCTGAAATCCTGGGCGGAAAGCCCCTAATCAGGGACACGCGCCTGAGTGTAGAGTTCGTCATGGAGCTCATCGCCTCGGGGGCGACCGTAGACGACATCGCCGGTAAATATCCTCACGTCCCGGCGGAAGCTTTTCGGGAAGCGATTGGATATGCCGCCCATGCCATGAAAAACGAAATTGTTATTTCGGCTACAATCACCGCATGAGGCTGATAGAATCTTCCTTCCTTGCCGATGAGAACATTCAGCCGGATGTGGTCGCTCATCTCCTGGGAAAAAATATCGATATTATCACGGTATTCGATGCCAACCTTGCAGGAAAACCGGACCATGTTCTGCTTGAAGAAGCGGCCAAGGCCAATCGCATCATAATTACTCATGATGCCGATTTTGGCAATCTCGCGGTTTTCAAGGGTTTGCCGTGCAGGGGAATCTTGTATCTCAGGCCCGGACATATCGCCAGTCGTTTCGTAATCGAAATGCTGACCGCCGTCTTCGACCAGAGTATTTCCGTCGAACCCGGAACGATAATAATCGCGCAGAGACAAAACGACAGTGTCACTATTAGAATCCGGCGGTGAATTTAAAATCGGATATGCGTACACTTGCGACCGACGGATTCGTCGAGGGGATCGAGGGAACGGGAGACCAGTGTATACAGGGGACCCAGTTCCATCCGGAGATGCTGCGCCTTGAAAACACGAGGTTCGACGCGATATTTGCGCGCTTTGTGCAGGAGGCGGGGAAGAGATAATAATCAAGGAAAGCGCGTCCTCTCTGGTAAAAATTTCCCGGAGAGGCGATTGAACAATTTAATGGACTCGTTTTACGAGATCCGACAAAAACGCCGCCAGCTTCCCGTCCAGCGGCCTGTGCTCGAAAATGATCCGGTACCACATTGCGCCAAAGATTACATCCACCAAGGCGCATACGGTTTCAGACTCCTTCTCCGGCAGGGACGCATGCGCGCGAATCATCATTGAAAGGGTCTGCTGCCTCTTTGCGATAAACGTGGTAAAAAATATTCGGGAAAATTTTTTATCCGCGATACCTTCGGCGACGAGGGATTTTAAAATGACGCCTGCGTCCTTGTTGACCGACTCGAAGATCCGCATTATAAAATCCTTCAGGGCCGTGCTTCCATCCCCCGCTATACGCGCGTCGACGTTTTCCTCCGCGTTATACAGCAGCGCCTCCATGAGAAGCTCCGCCCTGTTTTTCCACCACCGGTACAGGGTTTGCTTGCCCACCTGAGCCACCAGGGCGATCTCGCTCATTGTCGCCTGCTTATACCCCCGTCGCTTTAAAATCATTATCGCGGTTTTCAGTATCTTCGTCCTGATCGATTCGTCGCGGGGCCGCCCGGGCCCGGGAATATTTTTTATTGACATTACGAGACTCCTGGTCTTGTATTGTATTAGTAGACAGGTAGTCTCGTAATAAGTGAGCCGGGACCGACTGTCAACGGAAATATAAGGAGGCGCACTATGAAATACGTACTGGCGTTCCAGGGGAGTCCCCGGCCAAAAGGCAACACGGCCCAGCTGCTTCAGCGTGCTCTAGACGGGGCGAGTGAGTTGGGCGCGAAAACCGAAATGATACATATCGGCTCATTGAAGATGACCGGGTGCCGGGGCTGCTATTCGTGCAAGAGAAAGGGGAAATCATTCGGAAAATGCGTATTGAACGACGACATGACCCCGCTCTATGCGAAGATAGAAAAGGCCGATGCGATACTCTTTGGCAGCCCGGTTTACATGTGCGCAATGACCCCGGAATTGAAAATGGTAGTCGACCGGTTGTTTCCCTATCTGACCATGGACCTTGGGTCGCTTTTGAAAAAGGACAAGAAAACAGCGCTCGTTTTTACGCAAAACCAGAAGGACCCCGCACTGTTCGAATGGCATTTCAACATGACGGCGTTCATGCTCAACACCATCGGGTTCCGGACCCCCGAAATCCTGCTGAGCGTCGACACCATCGGCTACGCCGAAAACGATCCTGATAAGTTCGCAGGTGTGAACGCGTTGAAAATCCACGAGGAAAAGCAGAAATTCAAAGCGGCGACCTGGAACATCGACCTTGACAGGGCCTACAAGCTTGGACAAGACCTGATGCAATGATCTTTCGCCGGGAAATTCAGGAAAGTCCCGCAGACAGCAGGATAAACGTCGCGATTACCGAGAGAAGCACGGTAAGAATGATACTCTCGTTGAACCAGGCGGCGATGACGGCCGCGGCGATCCCCAGCGCCGACACGAGCGGCTTCCCGCTTACGGCGCCCATGCTCCCGGGAAACAGGAGCGCCCCTAGCGCGGCATACGGAATAAACGAGAGGAAGAGCCTGAGCTTCGCCGGGATCCTGTCGACATCGACGAAATAAAAAGGGAGGAGCCTGGGGAGATAGGTAACCGCGCCCATGCACACGACGAAGACCAGTATTTCCATGTCATTCCTCCCCGAACAGGATCATTCCCGCGGTCGACGCGAAAAGAATGGAGACGACAATCCCCCATCCCGCGCCGCACAGCGAAAAATACGCCAGGACCGAATTAATAAATCCCGCCGCGAGCGCGATCGCTCCCGCCTTCAGTGATTTTTTGACGGCGGGAACCAGCAGCGCGGCGAACATCGCGTAGAGGCAGATCGATATGCTCTCCTGCACTATGGCCGGAAGGAAATTCCCCGCCGCGAATCCCGCGACCGTGCCCGACACCCATCCCGCGTACGCCGTGAAATTCAGTCCCAGCAAGAATCGTTCGGAGACCCCGCCCGCGCGCATGGACGCGACGGAAAAGGTCTCGTCCGTGATTCCAAACGCGATGAACGGTATGAGCTTTTTATTAAACGAAGCCCGCGAGGACAGCGACGCGCTCATCAGGAAATGCCTGAAATTGAGCAGGAACGCGGCGAGGACGATCTCCCCGGAGCCGGCGCCGCTCCCCAGCATGGTGAGCCCCATGAACTGGCTTGCGCCGGCGAACACGATTGCGGAGAAGCAGAATGTTCCCGCCAGGGTCATTTTCACGGATACCGCGAGAAGGCCAAAGGTGACCGCGATCGGGAAATACCCGGCGAACACCGGGACGCCCGCGACAACACCTTCCTTTATTCCCGGTTTTTTCAAAGCGCCCCCCGTGGCGGAATTATTCGCTGTTAACATTAGCGGCGCAAGACGGGCCAGCGCGCCGGCCCCCTACAGCCGTCCCTCGTCGGGATTCTTCGCCACGTATTCGCGCAGCCCCGTCCACAGCGCGCGCGCGAGGCGCCTTCCCATGAACGCTCCCCCGCTCTGCGTGAGGTGCACGAGGTCCCACTGCGCGAAGCCCACCCGGTAAAACCGGTAGGCCGCCCCGTCGCCTCCCTGCGCGCCCCAGAAGTCCCAGAACGCGGTCCCGTTGTCCTGCGCGATCTGCCGCTTTTCGAGGCCGCAGTCGATCATGCGCCGGTGGGAGACGGGGTTGTCCGCGGTCTCCACCCAGTCGCAAGGGCTCATGAGCACGATGGGCGCATCCGGCAGCGCGGCGCGGTGGCGCTCGATCACCTCCCGCATCCAGATTGGGTGCAGCTGCGCGTTCCACATGTTGGTCCCCGTGAGTATGAGGATGAGGTCGTAGTTCCGATTTTTAAGCGCCTGCTCCATCACCGCCCGGTCCTGCGTCAGCAGGAACATGCAGTTGAGCGCGCCCACTCCGAGCGAGTCCACGATGAAACCCGGCACGTCGCGCTCAAGCACCACGCCAAAGAGCCGCACCGGACGGTCGACGGCCCTGAATTCCAGCCGCGCCGGTCCGTCCTCCGGCAGCGTGAAGCGTTTCACGCTTGCCGCAACCGATTCTCCGTTGGTATCCACTTCCTGCCACTCATTCCCGTTCAATAGAATTCTGAACGCGCCGTTCCCGGGGAAGGTCAGGTAATGCACCTCAATCTTTCCCGCCTTCCTGCCTATTGGGCTGTCCTCACCCGCGGTCTCCACCCAGGTCAGGGGGCCGGGGTACTTGCTCTGCGCCGAGATGCCCGCGAAGCCGTAGTAGCCGTCCGGGACCTGGTTGGTGGTCACGGTGTAGCTTTCCCATCCGTTCCCGTCCACGTCATGGCGCACGTCCATGTGCTTGTACCAGGACCAGGGCCTTCCCAGCGCCACGTAGCCGTGGCCCGCGTCCCCGTACATCTTCTGTAAGACGCGGCGCAGCTCGCCGGAGATGTAGTCGCTCGTCATGTTCGAGTCGCCGTAGAAGGCTATGCGGACCGGTTCCTTTCGCGTGCCGCGAAGGAGCGCGGCCGCCTTCCGGTAAAAGGGCGCAAGGGTGTCGCGGGAATCGTCGAGCGCCGGGATGGGAACCGCCACGGGGCTGTCGATGAGCTCCGGCAGCTCCACCTCGCCCGATTTCCCCAGGCGCAGCGCCGGCTGCGTGCAGTGCTGCTGCAGCATGACGAACACGAGCACGAGGAGGAGGGAGAGGTGTTTCACCATGCACATGAACGGGCCGGGGATGGTTCCCGAAAAGGGATTGAGCTCCTCTCTTCCCGGTTCACTGGAATGGTCCCGGTAGAAGCCCCGGGCGCAGATTCGTTTTATGTGGGTGTGTTTTCTCATAAACCTTCCGGGTACCCGATTATTCCACAGCCCGCCCCGCAGGGTCACGGGCACGTTCCCCTTCACGGGATTTATTTGCGTCCGGAACCTGCGAGCGCACCGGCGCCGTTCATTTCATGGACGTGAACGCATTGAAACAGGAAATATTTGATACCGGCCGACTGAACCTGTCAATTGCTTTGCGGCGCGGACTTCCCAAAATAAGCCGCGCGGGCGGAGAGCGCCGCCGGAAGGACCGGGCGTGCGCTACTGCTCGTCGGCGACGCAGCGCACGTAATTGTCGAGCGAGTCCGCATTGAGGTAGACGTCGCCGTTCAGGAAGAGCACGTGGCACGCGAAGCTCATGTTAGAGACGAGGTAGCTCGAGGACCAGTAGTTGGAGGCCTTCGTGTTGGGGAATGCCTCCGCGTCCACCGCGGGCTGCGCGCGCGCGACGTCCACTATTGCCTTGAGCTCGTCCACCGTGGGCAGCCGCCACTTTTTGCCGGCCAGGGACAGGTCCGCGCAGTACTGCATCGCGGCGTCCCACTTCATCCACGCGAATTCGCCCGTGCACCCGGGCAACGCGAGCCCCGCGCTGCACTTTTGCCAGACGAGGCCGGTCCGCGCATCTTTCACCGTGCCGTTGCCGTTGTCCATGAACTGCTCTCCCGCGTAGAGGAGGGCGCACAGGGCCATTACCGATGCGACTATTAACAATAACCTCATGGGTTTCTCCTTGGACATAATTGCCCTGTCCCGGGACGATTCGTCAAGGCGTTTTCGAGCTCCGCGCGGTCATGGGTGATCACAAAAACTACCGTTTTTGTGCCTACCATACCATAGGGCGCAAGTATTGTAAAAACCATCTTTTTCCATTGGTTTAATGATGAAAAAGATGGTTTTTGTGACCGCCCTTATTGATTCAGATATATCTTTATCACGTACACCGAATGGCACAGCTGCACGCGCGCAGTCTCGCACACCAAACCAGGGCAACCTCCGCTTTTATTTGATGTTCCCATAATGGGAATTTAATCTTGACGGCGTTCGCCGCCGATGCTACCTTGTCTTATGCGTATCATCGCGAAGCGGACACTCGTGGACTGCTGGGAAAACAATCCCGGTCGCCGCGACGCCCGTGGCCAGCTGGAGGCATGGTACAAGGAAGTGAAGGACGCAGCCTGGCGCACTCCGGCGGACGTCAAGGAACAGTACCGGAGCGCCAGCATAGTGAAATCGAACCGTGTGGTGTTCAATATCTGCGGGAACAAATACCGGCTGGTAGTGAAGATCAACTACATTGCCCGGCTGGTGTTTATCAGGTTCATTGGCACGCATAAAGAGTATGACTCTATCAATGTGGAAGAGATTTAACCATGAACATTCATCCCATTAAAAACGACAGGGATTACAGGTCCGCTCTCCTGAGAATCGAATCCCTCATGGACGCGAAGCGCAACACCCCCGCGATGGACGAGCTCGAGATACTGTCCGTCCTCGTGGAGAAGTACGAGGACGAGCACTTTCCCATCCAGTCGCCCGATCCGGTCGAGGCCATCAAATTCAGGATGGAGCAGATGGGGCTTTCCCAGGTGGACCTCGCCGCCATCATGGGCAGCCGGTCCCGGGCCTCCGAGGTTCTAAACGGCAAGCGGGGGCTTACGATTAAAATGATTCGCGTACTTCATGATCGCCTGCATATTCCCGCCGAGGTCCTGATCCAGGGGAAATAGTCCCGGCCTCGCCGCTTACATCTGTCCCATGTATATTTTTATCACGTACACCGAATGGCAGAGCTGCATCCGCGCCGTCTCGCGCGTGAAGGGCTTCCCCGCCCTCATGTCGTCCGCGATTGCGCGGCTTTTTTGAAAGAGCGCGTAGAGCGAGCCCCTGAGCGTGCCGTCCCCGATCTTTACGGGTCCCAGCTCTTCCTTTTTGATGTCGTCGATCATGGCGTCCACGTACTTATGATGCTTCTTGTTCCAGTCGTCGTACGGGGTGCAGTGCATGGGCTCCGAGAGGTCGGTGATGATGTGAATGATGTTGTTCCCGTCCAGCTTCAGGAATCCCTCATAAAATTCGTCGAATTTCGCGGGGTCGTTCACCCAGTGCTGGTAGATCCTGTGCGCATCCGGCTTATTGAGGTCGCCGGGGATCGCCATTCCCAGGTATTCGCCCACGACGCGATGGACGACGGAGGTCCATGGGTGGGCGGG
>CALMJO010000155.1 GCA_937864375.1 uncultured Spirochaetota bacterium | reverse complement strand
ATGTCCCCTCATCCTTTTATGCAACTTTTTTCTGAGTTTTTAGAGGTGCCCTTAATACAACACGTAACTGTTGAACCCCCTGATCAACCCTGGCGCCAAAATACTTATTGCCATTCCCCCACCATCGGTTAAAATACCCCAATCCCGAATGCGGACGCGCATGTCGCATTTCGCGTAAGGAGGTATGCGATGGCACTCAAGCGGGTGGGAATACTCACGGGCGGCGGCGACTGCTCGGGCCTCAACGCGGTGATCCGCGCGGTCACGCGCACCGCAGCGATCGGATACGGATGCGCAATCACCGGCATCCTCGACGGCTTCGAAGGGCTCATAACAAAACGCTCCGAGGAGCTTACCGTGCGCTCCACCAGGGACATTCTGACCCTGGGCGGCACCATCCTGGGGACCACGAACAAGGGAAACCCATTCCAGTACCGCGAGCTTGCGCCCGACGGCAGTATAAAGGTGAGCGACCAGTCGGACCGCGCGGTGGAAAACTTCCGCTCCATGGGCCTCGACTGCCTCTTCGTGGTGGGGGGCGAGGGAACGCTCGAGATCGGGTACAAATTCTTCGAGAAGGGCATCCCTGTCATAGGAATTCCCAAGACGATCGACAACGACCTGGACAAGACCGATTACACGTTCGGATACCAGACCGCGATCGAGGTCGCCTGCGACGCGCTCGACCGGCTGCACAGCACCGGGCGCAGCCACCAGCGCGTGATGATCCTGGAGGTCATGGGCCGCACCGCCGGCTGGATCTCGCTCGAGGCTGGAATCGCCGGGGGCGCGCACATCATTCTCATCCCCGAGATACCCTATAACATCGAACGCGTCGTCGAAAAAATCACGGCGCGCGAGAAGGGCGGGAGCCCCTTCACCATCATCATGGTCGCCGAGGGCGCGAAGGAGGAGGGAGGCGATGTGATCACCCAGGCCTCCGCCTCCACCCGCCTCCAGGGCGTGCCGCAGCTGGGCGGAGTGGGCTTCCACCTGGCCGACCAGATCAAGTCAAGGGTCGACCTCGAGGTGCGCTGCACGGTGCTGGGCCACATCCAGAGGGGAGGCTCGCCCTGCGCGTTCGACAGGGTGCTGGGAACCAGGCTGGGTGCGGAGGCCGTGCGCGCCGCCGCCGAGGGTAACTTTGGCGTGATGGTCGCGCTCAAGACCCCGTTCATCACGCTCGTTCCGCTCAAGGAGCTCGCCGGCAAGGTGCGGTCGGTGCCGGCCGACTCGCAGCTCATCCAGTGCGCCGAGGCGATCGGGATAAGCATGGGGCGGTGACGCGCGCCGCCGCGCCTACGACACCATGCGCCCGATGTCGAGCGCGGTCGCGTACACGAGCAGCCCCAGCATCACGATCCAGCCCGCCGCCGCGAGCGGGGCATGGGCCCTGCGCGCCGCGGGGTAGAGCATTTCGGCGAGGCTCAGGATCACCTTCCCGCCGTCCAGGGCCGGAACGGGCAGCAGGTTGAAAAATCCCAGGTTGAGGTTCAAGACCGCGGCGAAGACCGCCGTGCGCGCCGCGTCCATCTTGATGAACGCCCCGCCCTGCGCCACGATGCCTACGGCTCCTGAAAGCCCGTCGGACCCCGAAAATATTCCCGCGAGCGACGTAAAGAACTGGATGATGAAATTGCCGGTTTTTGAGAAGGGCCCGATGAGGGCTCCCTCCACCGTGGGACCGTGTACCGCGACGCTGTATGCCGCGAAGAGCAGCAGTGCGGCCGCGATGTTCGCCAGCGGCCCGCCCAGGGAAAGGATCACGCGGCGGTACGGCGCTATTGAAAAGTATTCCTGCTCGTCGCGGACTGCCGGGAGCAGGTAGCCTCCCAGCGGAATTGCGCACAGGCGATACTCCGTGCCTCCCCTCCGTACCCGCGCCAGCGCCGGTCCGAATCCAATAGAAAACCGTTCGACCGGGATACCGGCCGCGCGCGCGGCGAGCAGATGACCCGCCTCGTGGATGAGTATTATGAATCCTATGACGGCCACGGCGATTACGTAGTGCATGCGGGTCTCCCAAAAAAGAATTTTTAATATGTGGGGGGAGGCGTACGGGTTTGTTACGCAAAAAACACCGGGGAGGCATGCCCGTGGCCAGGGCCGGGAGCGATGGCGGCTCCCGTGTTCCCGGCATCCGGGGTGAGGGCTGGATTACGGCTGGCGGATCTTCGCGTCGATATTCTTCCTCATGTATGCGACCAGCTCGTCGAACCCCTCGCCGGTCTTCGCGCTCACCTTGAACACCTGCATGTCCGGGTTCACACGGCGGATGTTCTCCATCACCTCGTTCATGTCGTAGTCCAGGTAGGGAAGCAGGTCTATCTTGTTGAGGATGCAGGTCTTCGCCGAGCGGAACATGGGCGGGTACTTTGCAGGCTTGTCCTCGCCCTCGGCGACGGAGAGCATCACGAAGCGCTCGTCGTCGCCCAGCTCGAATTCGGCGGGGCAGATGAGGTTCCCTATGTTCTCGATGATCACGAGGTTCAGCTTGTCCAGGTCGAACTTTTCAAGGCAGCGCTTGATCCAGGTGCTCTCCAGGTGGCAGTCGCTGTTGTACAGGGCCGTTTCGATCTGGATGATGGGGATGTCGTGCTTCGCGAGCTTCTCCGCGTCCTTGGTGGTCTTGATGTCGCCCTCGATGACCGCGATGCGGTACGAGCCCTTGAGCATCCCTATGAGCCGGTCGGTCGCGGTGGTCTTGCCGGAGCCGGGCGAGCTCATGACGTCGATCATGTAGATCTTCTTTTCCCTGAGCAGCGCGCGGATCTCCGCCGCCTTCTGCACGCTCGACTCGAATATGTCTTTTAGGATTTCTATCTGCGTTGCCATGTGTTACGCGCTCCCTGTGTCCCCGTCGCCTATTGTTTCTTCGACTTCAGGTATTCCTCGATTTCGCCGTAATTCTCGTCGCGCGCGATGTCGGCGGGCGTTCTCCCGTCGTTGTTCCTGATGGAAACCATGGCGCCCGATTCCACCAACGCCGTCACCGCGTTCAGGTGACCGCCCCACACCGCCAGGTGCAGCGGCGCCGACCCGTCCTCGGAGACGGCATTGGGGTCCGACCTGGCCTTCACGAGCTCGCGGATGGTGTCGGACCTGTTATCACGCGCGGCGAAGTGCAGCGGCGTTTCCTTGTTCTTGGTGCGCGCGTTCACGTCAAGGCCTTTTTTAATGAGGAGCGTCACCATCTCGAGATCGCCCGACGCGGAGGCGGAGTGAAGCAGCGTCTCGTTCATGGCGTTCAGGTTCTTTAAATTGGCCCCCTTCGCAATGAGCTTCTGCGCAGCCCTGGACGAGGTGCCCCTGATCGCGGCCTGGAGCGGCGTGTTCCCGTCGTTGTCCTTCGT
>CALMJO010000154.1 GCA_937864375.1 uncultured Spirochaetota bacterium | reverse complement strand
GGCTTCCCTCATGAGGGCATGGTCGAGGGCGACGCGATCGGTGGTTATGTAGCGGAACTCGACATCCGACTTCGTGTGGCAGGACATGTCCGGCGCCCAGATTCGAAGCCTGGTGACGGCGTGCTGCTCGAAGAGCCCCTTTCCCGAGGAGCGCTTCTTGACGAGCCGTCCCTTGAACCTGTTTCCCTCGAGCCGGGGAACGTCTATCCCCACCGCCCTGAGCGCGCTCATCTCGATCACGTCGGACCAGGGATGCATGACGGCGCTCTTCCTGTTCCTTTCGTAAACGGTGACGGAAAGCCCCGCGCGCGCGAGCTCACGGGCGAGCAGGAGCCCGGCCGGCCCCGCACCCGCAATTGCGACGCTGAAGGTTTTCTTTTTCATGGAATGGCTCCCTGGTCGGAATCTGCCCGGCGCATGTCGGGTAATGCTCTTTTTCTCACATTCACGCTTCATTGTCAAGAATGAAGTGGCTTCCCGTCCCACCCGCGCCACGCGCCGGCCGGCGACTGCCCCCCCTGAATTTTAAAAATCCCCGAAATATTTGTTTGACAGGATTCATTGAAGCGCAAGGATGATGCATTCCTACACAATCGGCGGGTACACACGACTATGGTCCAGAACAACAGCGGCAGTGAGAGCTTCGAAAGCCTCCTGAATGAATCCCTTATGCGCCAGGACAGCTTCTCCGTGGGCGACGAGGTCTCAGGGAAAGTCGTCCAGCTCGCGGGCGACAGCGTGTTCGTGGACATCTCCGGCAAGAGCGAGGCCATCATGGAGCGCGGCGAGCTCGCCGACAAGAACGGGAACCTCACCGTGAAGGTGGGGGACACGATCAAGGCCTACGTCGTCGCCATGAGGGGCGGCGAGATCCGGCTCACCTCGAGGATCGGAAAGGGCCACGCGAACCTGGACCTGATCGAGAAGGCGAAAGAATTCAACATCCCCGTCGAGGGCTCCGTGATCACCATAGTAAAGGGCGGATTCCGGGTATCGGTTTCCGGGATCGAGTGCTTCTGCCCGCTTTCCCAGATGGACATCAAGAGCGTGTCGCAGCCCGAGTCGCTGCTGCACAAGTCCTTCGCCTTCAAGGTCACGCAGATCACCGAGCACGGGCGCAACATCGTGCTCTCGCGGCGCCAGCTCCTGGAGGAGCGCCAGCGCGAGCGCGAGCAGGAACTGCGCGCCACACTGAAGGAGGGTGAGCTTATCACGGGCACCGTGTCCTCCATCCAGAAATTCGGCGTATTCCTGAACCTTGACGGAATGGACGCGCTCATCCCCAGGACCGAGATCTCCTGGTCGCGCAATGCCGATCCCGCGCACTTCGCCGTGGGACAGACGCTCACCGTCAAAGTCATCTCGATCGACTGGGACTCTAAAAAATTCGTGCTGAGCCTCAAGCAGGCGACGCAGGAGCCGTGGGAGCGCATCGTCAACTACTCCGTGGGACAGCAGGTGACCGGCAGGATCACGAACATAATCAAGAGCGGCGCGTTTTTCGAGCTGGAGCCGGGGCTGGAGGGCTTCATCCCGGTATCGCGCATGAGCCTCACCAGGCGCGTCAACCGCCCCGAGGACGTGGTGAGCATAGGCGCCAACGCCACCGTCAACATCGTCGAGATCAACAGGGAAGCGCGAAAGATTTCGCTCGAGCTCGTCACCGGCGAGACCGATCCCTGGCAGGCGCTCGAGGGCAGCGCACCCGATTCAATCCACATGGCGACGATCGAGTCCGTTCGTCCCAACGGGCTCTTCGTGCGGCTCGACAACGGCATGTCCGGCTACATACCGCGTGAAGAATGCGCCGTCAAGAAGGGCACCGATCTGCAGACCGTCTACACCACGGGTAAGGAGATCAAGATAGCGGTGAAGTCGATCGACCGCGAGAACAAGAAGCTCAAGGGAAGCGAGCTGGACGCGATCAGGAAGGAGGAGCGCCAGGACTACGAGCGCTTCATGAGCGATTCGAGCGCGCCGTCCGGGGGACAGGGCTCGTCGTTCGGGATGCTTTTCAAGCAGAAGTTCGAAGAAATAAACAAGAAGTCCGGTTCCTGAATCCGGGAGCCGTCTAGACCGCCTCGACCGCGATCGCCAGCCTTCCCATGGGCGACGTGAACCTCATCACGGCAAGGGAAAGATCGCTTTCATCGAGGCACGCGCGGCGGGGCGCCGTCATGAACACCTCTCCCTCCCCGAGCGATACCGCACTTCCCGCGATTATGTTGGCCATCTCGCCAAGGATATCGTAATCCGTGTCCTCGCCAATCTGCTCGCGCGCCCCAAGGCGCTCCTTCATCGATTCCACGGTCTTACGGTCGACGATGAGTGAAAGGCGCTTTTGCCCCTCGTAGTTCACCGTGAGATCCACGCCCAGGCACTCCTCGATCCTGAACCCCCGGGCCCTGCGCTCCTTGTGGAGCCTGCTCCCGAAGAAGAGCTTGAATACCCGGCGCGCCGATTTTTCGAGTTCATGGTTTAGATCGTGCATGGATGACCTCCTCCAGGCGATGGGAAGAACCGCCTGTGCGTTCAGTACTATTTTCGGAAAAAACGGGCGCTAGCATGAGTTTTAACCAGGGCTTGCATTCAAGAAGGCTCCTCCTTTTACGTTTAAGCAGCAAGACAACGGAAAGGGAGATGATGAGATAACGGAAAAGGCGATAGGGGGATAAAGGATTTGGGATTTCTATTTAAACAGGCATTCTAAAAGCGCATTACGATTCCATTCCCCGACAAGCCCTCCCAACGCTTCTATCTCTTTCATCGCCGTTCGCCTTTATCTCTTCCATCCCCCTTGGAGGGCGCCATCACCACAAGCGCCCTTCTACAGGCATGCTTTACGGGAACGGTGTGTAAGAATGGGAGATATGGGGATTGAAGAGATGAGGGGGATGAAGAATCCGGGATTTTTATCGAACAAGGATTCTGGAGGCATATAACGATTCCATTTCTCAACCAGCCATCCCAGCGCCCCTGTCTCTTCCATCGCCGTTCGCCTTTATCTCTTCCATCCCCCATGAAAGGCGCCTTCGCGAAAGGTCCATTCATCGGTTTATGTTTTGACTTTTCATCATCGTATTGTACCATGCGCGCAACGGCCGGTTTTTATCGCGCTTGCCGTCCGGGAAAATCCGCACTCGTGCGCCGCGGAACATTTTAAGATCTCAAGGGGAACTGTATGAGCATTACGACGATCGCCGTACTCGAGTTCATTTTTGCCGCCGGAATCGCGGGCTTCTGGGTCTATTTCTTTCTCGTCGAGAACAAGAATCCCGAGAAATCGGCCGTTTACCTGGGGTTTGAGAGGTCCTTCCCGCTGCCGGACCTGGGATACCTTGTTCCCGTGCTTGTCATAGCCGGCTGCGGCCTTCTCAATAATTACGCGTTCGGCTATATACTTACCATCACCGCGGGCGGCGGGCTCATTTTCCTTGGGCTCGTGGACATAGGATTCAATTCGCAGAACAAGGGTTACTCTTCCAACATCGGCGACACCATAATGAACCTGTTCATCAATTGCGCCTGCGTGATCATGGGGCCCGTGTTCATAATCAGCATTTCAAAATACATCTCCATTAACTGATATTGGCAACGGTGTGGCGTCTAGCCTGCACCAGAGTTTTCTAAAGAGGTCCCAAAATGGAATGGATAATCGCGCTCCTGACGCTCACGTTCCTGGAAATCGTGCTGGGCATCGACAACATCATTTTCATTTCCATCCTGACGAACAATCTGCCGGCGCACCAGAAGAACCGGGGGAGAATCTTAGGCCTTGCGCTCGCGCTCGTGTTCAGGATCATTCTGCTCTTTTCGCTTACATGGATGGTGAAACACCTCACGGCTCCGCTTTTCAACGTGCTCTCGCATGATTTTAGCGTCCGCGAGCTGATCCTCATCGCCGGCGGGCTTTTTCTCCTCGCGAAAAGCACCATGGAGGTGCATCACAAGCTCGATGTCGCACACGGCGAACATGCCGACGTCAGGCCTGTCGCGAGCTTCGCAAGCGCCATCATGCAGATAGGCCTGCTGGATATTGTGTTCTCGTTCGACTCCATCCTCACCGCCATAGGGCTCACCGACATGTTCCCCGTCATGATCACGGCGGTCGTCATTTCCATGATCATCATGATGGTCTTCTCGGGCAGGGTGGCCGATTTCATCCACCGGAACCCCACCCTGGAGATGCTCGCCCTCTCCTTTCTCCTGCTGATCGGCTTCATGCTGGTCGTGGAGGGCTTCCATTACGAGATACCCAAGGGCTACATTTACTTTGCGGTCTTTTTTTCCCTGTTCGTGGAGATCCTCAACATGCGGTTGAGGAAAAAGAAAGAATTGGAGGAAGGCGGCACGACCGCCTGATGTTCGCGTCGGGAGATAAGCCGGGACCATCGAAGAATGGCATTGCACCGGGTCGCCAGTCCATGCGGCGCATGGCGGGAAGATGCGGAGAGCGATGAGGAAGAAGAGATAAGAAGTATCAAGCGGCAGCCACGCTCGTTGGAAGCCTGTAAGAAATTCGGCCCCCTACCCGCGTTTTCTCGCCTTTATCTCTTCCATCCCCCTTCATCTCATCATCTCCCTTGAGGGGCGAATACGGGGAAAAGCTTCGATCGGGATTAAAACTGAAGGCTCAGGAACGCGATATCGTCGGCCCTCCCGGCCAGGGGCGCGAATTCGTCAAGCTCTGAAAGCAGCAGGTCGCAGAATGCCTCGCCCTCGAGGCCGGCATTCCGCCTGAGGAAGCCCGCGAGCCGTGACTCTCCGTAGTCCTCGTGGGCCGTGCTCCTGAGCTCCGTGATGCCGTCGGTATAGAGAATAAGCCGGTCTCCGCTCTCAACGCGCAGGGCCTTCTCGCCGTACGTGTCCTGGTCGCTTATTCCCAGGAAGAGCCCGTCGGTGTCCAGCGCCATTACCTTGCCGGTGCGTCCCCGGTAAAAGAGCGGACGTGCGTGTCCCGCGTTCGTGAAATGTATGGTCTCGTCATGGGGATCATAGATGAGGTAAAAGGCTGTAAGGTAGTGCGTGTCCATGAGGAAGCCGCGCATCTCGCTGTTGACCCGGAAGAGGAGCTCCTTCGTGGACGGATACCCTCCCGCGTACACGCTGAAGAGCGTCTTCGACATGCTCATCACGAGCGCCGCGGGGATGCCGTGCCCCGTCACGTCGGCGATCACCAGTCCCACCCTGCCGTCGGGGAGCCGGTAGCAGTCGAACAGGTCGCCTCCGATATTCGCGATGGGAAGGTAGCGCCCCTGGATTACGGGCCGCTCGATCATGCTGAAATCGCGGGGGATGATGTACTGCTGGAGGCGCTTCGCATATTCCAGCTCGCGCTGGATCTGCATGTTCTTTTCATAGAGCTCGTCGTGGGCGACCTTGAGGCGCAGCAGGGAGTTTACCCGGGCGACGAGCTCCTTCTCGTTGAGCGGCTTCAGCAAAAAGTCGTCGGCTCCCACGGTGAGTCCCTTGATCTTGGAGTTCAGGTCGTCGGAGCCGGTCATGAGGATCACGGGGATGAAGTCGCCCCCCTTCCTCGCCTTGAACTTTTCCAGAAAGCCGAACCCGTCGAGCCTGGGCATCACGATGTCGACCAGCACCAGGTCGAAACGCCCGCTCTCGAGCGCCGCCAGCCCCTCCAGCCCGTCGACGGCCTCGACGATTCGCATGTTCATGCGCGACAGGGTGCCCTTCACGACGGCCCTGTTCAGCCGGCTGTCGTCTATGACGAGTATCGAGCGGCCCTCTATGCTGCCGGCGGAGTTTTGTTCGTTCATGGATTCACCATAGATGGTATAGGAATGCGTCGGTGCTGACGGTGGAGCATGCCCGGAAAATCCCTGGGGTCACTATAGCATGACACGCTTGTTTTTCAATCTAAATTGACCCAGATCACGTGCAGCGGCGCATTTTTCCCAGCGACGCTCCGCCGGACGGGGTTTCAAAATAATGCTTGCACGCCGGCAGGAGCGCGCCCAGTGTGTGTGGAAACACCGGGCAGGAACCATGGGAACGCGCGTTAAAGCGGTACTTTTCGACATCGACGGCACCATACTCAAAAGCCAGGGCGCGGGAAAGCGCGCGCTCGAGCATGCCGTCACGGACCTGTTCGGAACGACGGGGGCGATGGATACCGTCCAGTTCCAGGGACGGACCGATCCCTACATCATTCACGAATCGCTCGAGCCGGCCGGGATAGCCCGCGTGGAGATCGCCCGGCGGATGGATGAGATCAAGGAGCGCTATTTTTCCTACCTCCGGCGCTATATCCGGGAGGTCGACGTGGTCCTGCTTCCCGGCATCAGGGATCTCCTGGCGGTGCTCGGGCGCGAGAGCGTCATTGTCACGGGGCTTCTCACGGGAAACTTCGTGGAAGGCGCCCGCATCAAGCTCGGCGTGTTCGACCTGTTCCCCTTGTTTCAAACGGGCGTGTTCGGGGACGACACGAGCGTGCGGAACGAGATGCCCGCCATCGCGCGCGAGAGGATACGCGCCCTGCACGGAACCGCCCCGGACTTTGGCGACATGGTCGTCATCGGCGACACCGTGCACGACGTCGAGTGCGGGAAGCGTGCCGGCGCGCGCACCCTCGCCGTGGGCACCGGGTGGACGCCGGCCGATGTGCTCATCGCGCAGGGCCCCGACCTGTACCTGGATTCCCTGGGCGATACCCGGCAGGCCCTTGAGGGAATCCTACGGCTCCTGGAACTCCAGCCGGGGCCTCCCAACTAGGTGCTCGAACCGGTTCCGTCATGCGCTGGTCATTTTGAGGGCCGATCAGCAGATCGGCCCCCTGTACGCCCGCCGCTACTGAATGCACATCATCCTGTTTCGCGCAACGATACTGTCAGCTGAGCGACAAGCTCAATGTCGGGCAGGTTTTTGCGCAACTTCGCGTAATCCCCGTGGCGTGAAAGAGCCTCAACCACGCAGGGAGCGGGCTCGTCCCAGATTTCCGGCAGGTCCGCCTCCCCCGGCGCCAGGGGAACGTAGGGCAGGCGCTCGTGTGGCGGATCGAAGCCCGCATCGTGACCCGGCTTGGGGCCGCGCGCGTCGACGCGGTACCAGCCTATCCCCTCCAGGAACACCGCATTCAGTCCATGGAGGCAGAACGGCGAACGGGACTCCTCGATCGCCAGGCGCTGGTAGCACAGTCCCGCGGGAATGCCGTTCGCGCGCAGGAGCGCGGCCAGCAGGTGGCTCTTCGCATAGCAGTACCCAGTGCGGTGGCGGAGCACCTCCGAGGCGCGCAGGGTCACGGGATTGCGCCGGTGGTCGTGACTGTGCAGGACCTCGTCCCTCACGAATTCGAAGCATCGCCGGGCGATCTCAAAGTCGCCGCGTGCGCCCTCCGAGAGCGCGCGGGCCCTCGCGAGGATCTCCGCATCGCCCCAGTCGATCACCGCGCACTTTTTTAAATATCGTTCCATCACACGCTCACCACCCTCAAGAATTTATCTTGAACAGCCCCGCCTCCCCATGCATCATGTATCATGCGCCGCCGTTCTACGCGCAACCCGCGCCATGTATACCGTCCGGCTTGAAATAGAAGACTCGCTTCGCTTTTTCCTGGACCAGGCCCTGCGCGGCGGGCCGTTCGATTTCACTTTCCCGGGAAAGCGCTCCCTGAAAGATCTCGTGGAGAGCCTTGGCATTCCCCACGTTGAAATCGGGGGCGCGACGGTGAACGGCAGTCCCGCGCAACTCTCGCACATCGTCGCGCACGGCGACGTGATCGCGCTCGCGCCCTGCGCGCCCGTGAGCCTTCGCCCGGAAGAGGCGCGATTCGTCCTGGACGTGCATTTACGGAAGCTCGCCAGGAGACTGCGCCTCCTGGGCTTTGACGCCAATCACCGCGAGGGCCGCGACGACGAAACGCTCGCCGCCACGAGCGCCTCCGAGGGACGCATTCTCCTCACCAGGGATCGCGGCCTTCTCAAGCGGCGCATGGTGACGCGGGCGATGTGCGTCCGCAGCACCAACTCGGACGCGCAGCTCGCCCAGGTCATCGCGCGGTTTTCCCTGGGACCGATCATCGCTCCCTTCCGGCGATGCATAGAATGCAACGGACCCATCGCGCCGGTGGAGTGCGGCCCCGCGCGCATGGATGCGCTCCGGGAATCCGTCCCGCCGGGGGTACTCTCGTGGTGCGATGAGTATTTCGAATGCTCGGCGTGCCGCAAGGTATACTGGAAAGGAAGCCACTACGAGAAGCTCCTGCGCATCGTGCGCGCAGCCGTGGAAGACCGATAATTCCCAGACCCGACCAGACTATTCACGGCGTGTAAGAATAGGAGATAGGGGGATAGATGAGATAGAGGGGATAAAAATATTGATTTCCATTTCAAGCGGATGCTCATCGGCATTGAAGCATTCCCATGGACAGATAATTATAAAGTCTCATCCCCCGATCGCCGTCGCTTTTATCTCCCTATCCCCTTTTCCTTTATCGTAAAATTCTGACATCAAGCGAACAGTTTTTCAAAGTACCGGTAGATGGCGCTTACGTGCTTTTCATCGCGACCCTCGGCGATTATGCGGAAGACCGGCTCGGTGTTCGACGAGCGCAGGTGCACCCATCCGCCCCTGAATTCGGGGTTCGCGCGGAAATCGATCCTGAGCCCGTCCAGTTCGGAAATCCGCTCCGCGGCGAATTCCTTGCGCACCCGCTTCACCAGGCCCGCGGACTTTTCGGCCGGACAGGCCACCTTGCCCTTTTTCATGACATACTGCGGAAGCGAGGAAACCAGCTCCGAGACCGTCGCGCCGCGCTCGGCCATCATCTCGAGCACGTAGACGATGCCGGCCAGGCTGTCCCGCCCAAGGTGCACCTCGGGCGAGATGACGCCCCCGTTCCCCTCGCCGCCTATGCGCGCGCCCCTGCGGCGCATCTCCTCCACGACGTTTATCTCGCCCACTTTTGCCCGCGCGAACGGCGCGCCGTGCGCCCTCGCCACGTCTTCGACTGCCTTGGTCGTGGACAGGTTCACCACCACGCGCCCCGACTGCTTCGAAAGCAGGTGCTCGGCCGCAAGCGCGATGGTGTATTCCTCACCTATGGGCGCGCCCTTCTCGTTCACGATCGCGAGGCGGTCGGCGTCCGGGTCCTGAGCGAAGCCCACGTCAGCCTTTTCGCGCTTCACCCGCGCGGCGAGCGCCCCCAGGTTTTGGGCGAGCGGCTCGGCCGCCCGCGGGAAGGTCCCGTTGATTTCACAGTAGAGCGGGACCACCGTGCAGCCCAGCTCCCCGAGGAGCCGCTGCGTGATGAGCGATCCCGCGCCGTTCACCGAGTCGAGAACCACGCGGAACTTCTTCTTCCTGATCCTCGCCGCGTTCACCACCTTGAGCACCCTGGCGATGTGCAGGTCGGCGGCCTCGTCGTTATGCATCATCGCGCCGGTCCTGTTCCAGCGCTTCCAGGCGGCCGGCTCCTCCATCATGGAAAAGAACTTCGCGATCTCCTTCGCGTTCAGGAAGCTCCCCGACGGTCCCACGAGCTTGAAGGCGTTCCATTCGATCGGATTGTGGGAGGCCGATATGATCACCCCGCCGCGCGCGCCCAGCTCCTCCACCATGAGCTGCACCGTGGGAGTGGGCACTATTCCAATGTCGATCACGTCGCAGCCCGCGAGCACGAGCGTCGATTCCAGCGCGTCGGCGATCGTCGCTCCCGTGGGACGCCCGTCCCGCCCCACGACCACGGGACCTCCCTTGCACCAGCGCGCGAACGCCGCGCCCACCTTGACGATGAGCTCGGGCGTGAGCGTGTCGCCCACCACCCCGCGAATCCCGGAAACGCTTTTCATGAGCGTGCCCATGGCTTACCCCCTCCGGCTTCTTCTGGTTTTCTTGCGCTTCACGCCTCCCACCGTTTCGTGCTCCGGTTTCGCGTCCACCGGTTTTCCCGGCGCACGCATGGGCTGCGGCGCCGTCATGGGAATCCCGCCGGTGCCGAACTGGTCCAGCTCCGCGTGTATCGCATGGCCCATGGGCCTGAACTCCCGGGCCTCTTCTTCAACCACCTCTCTTACCTGGACCTTCATGAGGAAATCGACGATGTCCTGTTTGACCTTGTCCATGTTGTACTTGAAGAGCTCGAAGGCCCTGAGCTTGTACTCTACCAGGGGATTGCGCTCGCTGTAGCCCACCGCCCATATCCCGTCGCGAAGCTCGTCAATTTCCAGGAGATGCTCGCGCCACTTGGCGTCGATCACCTGGAGGGTGATCATGCGCTCGAGCGCGCGCATTGCGTCGGCGGAAATCGAGGCCTCCTTTTCCGCGTACTTCCTGAGCACCTTCTCCTTGAGCCTTCCCACGAAGTCGTCGGAGCTCACTCCCTTGAGGCTCCTGGTCTCCGCTTCCAGGTCTTCCCCGAACACCGTCTTGAACCACGCGCGCAGCCCCTCGATGTCCCATCCCTCGGCATTGCGCTCGTCGTTGGAATAGGTCTCCATTCCGATGTCGCATACCTCGGCGACATACGACTTGAGCTTGTCGCCGATGTCCTCTCCCTCCAGGATCTCGTTGCGCTCGCGGTAGATGTACTCGCGCTGCGAGTTCATGACGTCGTCGTATTCCAGGAGGTGCTTGCGTATGTCGAAGTTTCTTCCCTCCACGCGTTTCTGGGCGTTCGCGATGGCGCGCGACACCATGACGCTCTCTATCTCCTGGCCCTCCACCATTCCCAGGCGCTGCATGACCGACGAGATCCGTTCGGACCCGAAGATGCGCATGAGGTCGTCCTCGAGCGAGAGGTAAAAGCGCGAGCTTCCCGGGTCGCCCTGCCTGCCGGAGCGTCCCCGGAGCTGGTTGTCGATGCGCCTTGACTCGTGGCGCTCCGTTCCCAGGATATGCAGGCCGCCCGCGGCGACCACCTTGTTGTGGTTCTGCACCCACTCCTCTCCCTGGCGCACCAGGGCCTGGGCCCTGTTCTTGTCCTGTCCCAGCATTTGTTCGGCCAGGCCCCGCGCCTTGTCGAACTCGCCGGTGAGCACCGCGAGCTTGAACCCGTCCCAGAGGGCGGCGTCGTGGACCGGGACATGGCGCTCGAGCTCGTCCACGTATCCCTTGCGGCCTCCCAGGACGATGTCGGTACCGCGTCCCGCCATGTTGGTCGCGATGGTCACGTTGGCGGGGCGGCCCGCCTCTGCGATGATCTGCGCCTCGCGCTCGTGGTACTTGGCGTTGAGGACGTTATGCATCACCCCCCGGTTCTTGAGCAGCATCGAGAGCTTTTCCGATTTCTCGATCGATACCGTTCCCACGAGGATGGGCCTCCCCTTGCCGCGAAGCTCCTCGATCTCCTGCACGATGGCGTTGAACTTTTCGCGCTCGGTGCGGTACACCTTGTCGGGGAAGTCG
>CALMJO010000153.1 GCA_937864375.1 uncultured Spirochaetota bacterium | reverse complement strand
CCATGAGCACTTCCAGGCCAATGATACCCAGGTTGGTGATTTCGGTGACATTTCTGCCAAGGACCGTCAGCATGACGATCAGCAGAATGAGCATTAATACGATTATGACCGATGAGGTGATGACAAGGTCCTTCGCCCGCTGGCGGTCCGCGACTGCCGATCCCGTGTACCTTGCCAGAAAAGCCCGCTCAATAACGCTCATCGCACTCTCCCCCGATCAGGCGGTTTTTCGAAAATCCGCCCGCTCTGTTTGTATTACCAGTACTCGTTCAAGTAGGATGGAGGGGGGTGGGAAAATCAATCATAAAAACCGGGTGCCCGATCCCTGCGACCCTGAATTCAAGGATGAAATGCAATTCCCTTCGATCGCTCAGTAATAACAGCTCACGGCGATGAGGAACTGCGCGGGCGCGTAAAAGGTCCAGGTGAAGACGGTGCTGTGCGGGATCTTCTTCACGAAGGTGTTCACGGCGAGGATGGAATCGGAAATTACGAAGAGCGTCGCGGCGACCGGGAGGAGCACCGCGCGCTGCGTGCCGGGCACGCCCGCGTGCGACCACGCGTAAAAGGTCATGGACGCGAGGATGGCCACGTAGAGCCCCACGGCCAGGTTCATCTTCCAGGACGCGGTCTTGATCTTCGCGTAGATGGCGCCCCCTCCAATCCCAAGCGCGCCTATGAGCGCCCAGTGCCAGGGCCTGTAAGAGTAATCGTTCGCGAAGGCGGCGATGTAAGCGAGGTGCGTGAGGAGGAAGAACAGGAGCCCGTGAATGAAGTGGTCGCTCTCCTCGATCATGAGGAGCGTGTCGGCGATGAGCGAGAGCAGGAGCCCCACGGTCACCATGAGGGTATAGTACGAGAGCCCGTCGGCGCGCCCCGCGCGCAGCGTTATGAGCAGGACCGAAAACGTCACGAGCGGCGTGAACAGGTACTTGGCCGCGCGTATGCCCCTGAGCGCGAAGTACTCGCGCACGGCGAAGACCGCGAGGAAGACCGCGGCCAGCTGGATGAACATGGTTATCTCGAATACCGCGGGCATGCCTGTTACTTGTCTTTCTTGCGTTGCGGCTCGTCCGGTCCGGGCCCCTTCTCCGCGGGGCCCTTGTCGGGGGATTTCTTGCGCGAGAAAAAGTCGGAGAGATCGCGCAGGGTCTCCGGCTTGAAGTCGCTCTTCATCGCGGCGATGTTCTCCTGCTGGATCTCCTCGTAGATCTCCTTGCGGTGCACGGTGATGCGCTTGGGAGCGCGGATGCCAAGCTTCACCTGGTCGCCCTTGATGTCGATCACGACGACCTCGATGTCGTCGCCTATGATTATGCTTTCGTTCAGCCGCCGTGCGAGTACCAGCATGGTTTATTCCCCGTCCGCCGCCATCTTTTTCATCTCTTCGAGGATGACGTGCCTCACCCTGTATTTGTCGCTCTGCGAGATGGCCTGCTTGCCCCGCCTGTTCCTGATGTTGATTATGACGGGGCCCTGCAGGTTCGCGGTCATCTCCGCCGGGTTGGACGGAATGGTGACGATCGCGAACACCAGGAGGTCCTCGACCGCCTGTGCGCCCACGTCTTCCAGGTCGTTCGACGATATCACCAGGTCGTATTCCGCCATGAAATCGACCGGGCGGATGATCACGAACGCGAGCCCCGGCTCCTCGAGGGCCTGCAGCCACTTGAAGGGGGAGTTGTCCGAGGAATCGAGTATGGCGAACCGCCGGACGAAATCGAAGCCCAGGATGCCGTGCTCGAACTCCACGACCTGGCGCTCGTCGATCTCCATTTCACCGTACGGACGCGTTTTGATTTTCAAACCCACTTCACCGCTCCTCGCCGGTACGCATGCTACCGGAATCGTGCACAGAATGCAAGAAAAAACTCATCGCGCGGGCAGGTCCTCGAAGGCGCGGATACGTATCCGCGCTTTCGGGAAAGCACGCGCGGCATCATTATCTCAGGAAGTCCATCAGCGTGAGCCGTATGCTCTTCGCGCCCACGGCGAGCGCCTGCTGGTGCACGGTCTCGAGCCACTTGAAATTCATGATGGTCTCCGCGACATCGATCCCCTCGGTCTTCGAAAGGAGCGCGAGCACCGTGCCCTTTTCGTACTCGGAGCGCTTTTCAAGCTCCTCGACCCTGTTCTGCTTCGCGCCTACCGTCGCGATGTGCTTGAGGATGTTGTCCAGGCCAATGTCGAGCATCCCCAGGTCGCGCCCGCCCACAAGCTGCTGGTCGCCGCGCACCAGGTCGTCCCTGAGCTGAATGACCATGTCGAACACCGACATCCCGTTGATCGTGACGGTGGGGTCCACGTTGTTGGGCGGGTGCGGGAGCGCCGTGTTGATGAGGCCAAGCTCCTTTAAAACCGTGCCGCTCCCCTCGTCCTCGAGCCAGAGCTGGTGCGGGGAGGTCGTCTCCAGGATGAGGTTGTTGCGCCCGCCCTTGCTGGCCCGCGCCGCGACGCCGGAGGTGTTGATCTTGTCGATGATGATGTCCAGGTTGTCGCCGGCCGAGACGGTTATCTCCACGCCGTCGATCCTGAAGGCCTGGTGGGTCGTCGCCTGGAAGGCCGACGCGTCGCGGTTCGACGTGAGGACCTGGTTGGAGGACCAGAACACCTCGTTCCCGGGGATGCTCACCTCCAGGTACTCGCCCTTGGAGACCTCCCTTAAAAGCTTACCGGTGTTGCCGCGGTACTCCACTCCGGTCATGGCGTTCCCCTGCCTTCCCGCGGTGATGGTCGAATAGATGGCGACGAACGGGTTGGGCGTCTCCTCGGTGCCGGTCTGGAAGCCGCCAAAGATGGGGCGCCCGTTGGCGCTTTTCGTGTTGGCGATCGCGACGAGCTCGTCCAGGAGCTCGTTGATCTCGGTCGCAGCGGCCTCCTTCCTTTCAAAGGAGGAATACATGCCGTGTGCGCCCTGCACCGTGAGCGTGCGCAGGCGCTGGAAGATCCTGAGCACCGACTGGAGCGCCGTGTCGGCCTCGTCCAGCTTGGACTTGGATTCGGAGATGTTCTGGATGAACTGCTCCACCTCGGTGACGCGCGTCCGGTAGAGCATCTGGTTCGTGGCGGCGATGGGATTGTCGCGCGGGATGCGCACGTTCTTCCCGGTGCCCAGCATGTCCTGCATCTTGTCCATGTCGGACGCCTGCCGGTTCAGGTTATAGAGCATCGTGTTGTTGATCATCTGGTTCGTGACGCGCTGCATGGCTTATACCCCCAGCCTGAGAATGGTTTCGAGCATCTTGTCCATGGTGCTGATCACCCGCGCGGCCGCGTTGTAGCCGTGCTGGAAGGCCACCATGTTCGCCATCTCCTCGTCCAGGTTCACGCCGGACACGGACTCGCGCAGATTGGCGAGGTTCTTTAGGAGCGTCTCCTGGTTCCTGATCCGGTCCTGCGCCTCCTCCCCCTGCGTGCCCGCGCGGGATATGAGGGAGATGTAAAAATCGTTGAAGGTCGCGTTAACGTCCACCATCGCGTTCTTGTGCCTGAGCCCCGCGATCCTGAGCGCGTTCGTGCCGTCTCCTATGCCGTTCGAGCGGTTCTCGTCGCCCGTCCCCCCAAGGTCCTTGCCCCGGGCGGCGGCTATCTTGTCGACGTTTCGTATAACGGCGTCGTTCACCGCCAGGTAGCTCGCGGGATCGTACCTGGGCGTGATGGTGATGTGCTCGCCGGTGGTCATGATCTTCATGATGTCGTTGGTCCGGCGGTAGTCAAAGGCGCCCTGCGGCCCGGACTGCTTGAGCACTCCCGTGAAGCCGGTGAGGAACTGCCCGTCGTCCTCCAGGTGGCGTATCATGAAATTCTTCCGGTCGTCGTCTCCCCCGGTGGTCGCCTTGAGCGTGAGCTGGCCGTTGTGGTTGATGTACGCGGCTATGCCGATCTTCGCGTCGTTGATCCGCTTGATGACGGAGTTCACCGTGTCCTGCGCCGCGTATCGTATGGGCACCTCGGCCTGCGGCTCTTTGTTCGACACGAAGGTGAGCGTGCCCGCGATGCCTATGGCCGCGCTCGCGTCCACCCTGTTCGCTCCCGAGACCCTGAAGACCGCGGTCACGTCGTCGATCCCGTCGCCGTTGATGTCGTGGTTGCCCTCCGGGCTGTCGCTCACGTTCAGGTGGCGGAAGAAATTCACGTTGGTCTCGCCGTTGCGCCCGAATCCGTCCCGGTGCACCTCGTTGGTCAGGTCGGCGATGTTGATCGCGAAGGCGTTGATGTCGTTGATGTTCTGCCGGAGCGTCACGTCGCGCACCTCGACGAGCGCCGCGAGGTCGCCGCCCTTCACGCCCACCGCGGTCCCGGTGTCCTTCCAGAGCACCCTGAAGAACCCCCTGTTCGCGGGATCGATCGTCGCCGCGAGCTCGCGGACGATGCCTCCCTGCACGAGGTTCTCACCGTCAATGTAGACGATGGTCTCGTCCTTGTCGCTGCGCCCCACGGTAATGTTCACCAGCTCGGAGAGCTTCTCGACGAGCGCGTCGCGCTTGTCTTTCAGGTCGTTGGGCTGGTCGCCCACGGCCTCGGTTTTCAGGATGCGCTCGTTCAGGTCGCGTATGTCGCGCGCGTACATGTTGATCTGAGCCACGCGGCTTTGCACCTGGCGGTTGGCGTCCTTCTGCAGATCGTCAAGCTGGCGGTAGAGGTGGGTCACCTCGTTGGCCAGGCTCACGCCCTTCTGCACGACCACCTCTCGCGTGGAGCGCTCCTCGGGATACTTGGAGAGCTCCTCCCACCCCTTCCAGAGCTCGTCCAGCCTCGTGCGCAGCGACTGGTCGGAGGGCTCGTTGTAGATTCCCTCGATCTGGTAGAGGAAATCGTTCTTCGTTTTCCAGTAGCCCATCACGTCCTTTTCGGTCATGATGCGGTCGTCAATGAACTCGTCGCGTATGCGCTCCACCGTCTGGACCACGGCGCCCTGTCCTATGCTCCCGGGCGTGTTCGCGCGGTTCAGGGCCGGGACGTAGAGCGGGTCGGCGCTCGTCATCACCACGCGCTGGCGCGAGTAATCCTTGTTCTCGGCGTTCGAGATGTTGTGGCCGGTCACGTGCAGCGCCTGCTGGTGGGCGGAGAGCCCCCTCTTCCCGATTTCAAGCCCCATGAATGTCGAATTCATGACGTTCCCCCGTTACGCGGTTCTGTTGACCAGGAGCGAGTCCGCGATGCGCGTCTTTTCCACGCCCCGCCTGGAATATCCCGCTTCTATGGTCATGCTGCTGCGAAGTCCCGAAAGCAGCGTATTGAAAAATTTGAGATTGTCGTCAATGAGCGTGGTGTTGGTCGTGTGCAGCGACTGCAGGCGCACCAGGAGCTTCTTTAAATCCATGCCCAGGCGCATCAGGCGGTGCGACGAATCCTCGTCCATCAGGAACACGATATCGCGCAGGGTCACCTGACGCGGCAGGTCGTCCAGGTGGTTTCGCTCCGCGTACTCGTCGATGAGCCCTATCCGCCTCTCCTCGAGCGCGGAAACGACGCCCAGGAGATCCTCCTGGGAACGGGAGATTTCCTCGAGCTCCTTCCCGTTTTTTGCCAGTATGGCCTCGCTCTTCATCTCCTCGAGCGCGCACATGCGCCCGTAGAGCGTAATCTCCTCGTTCAGTATGCCCTCGAGATCGGCGACAGGATTTGCCATGGCTCCCTCCGTGGAAGTGTCCCCGCGACGGGGGGTCCCCCCGCTATAGCGCGGTCTGCTAGTACTATCGGAACATAATCCCAAATGAATAAGGATAATTCGCGGCGTACCGGGGGATCGGGGGGCCGACTGGCGTGCAGGCGGAGGGGCGCCGTGCGGCCGGAACGCCCCTGTTTCCCGGTTGACAGATGAGTCCCTGGCCCTCATGCTTCAAGGCGAGACGCGGCGAGGGCCCCCCTGCGCCGCATGGAGGCTCCGATGGCGACGGCAGGGCTCATACTGGGGACAATGGCGTTTTTTGGAACGATGATCGGCTGCATCCCCTTCCTGGGGTGGATGAACTGGTTCAACGTGATCGTGGGCGTGTTCGGCCTCATGTTCTCGGGCTACGCCAATTCGAGGAGCGCCGGGAAGCCCAACGGCGCCGCCGTGGCGGGCATGGTGCTTTCCATCACGGCGATCGTGTTCGGCACCCTGCGCCTCAAGCTCGGATGCGGGATCATCTGACCCCTGCTGTCGGTCAACATTAGTTCTTCTTTAAATGATTGACAAACGCCGGTGTTTCAATAAACCCTTATAAAGGTATATATATGTTCGAAACACAGAGCTTTAAAAAGGGCTCTTTCATATTCCTCGAGGGCCAGCAGGAGCTCGACCGGTTTTACATCCTCAAGACCGGCTCCGCCGAGCGGTGCATCTCCAGGTTTTTTCAGAACTCGAAGGCGGTCCAGCAGTGCCGCGTGCTGGAGCCAGGCGACCTGTTCGGGGTCATTTCCTACCTGGCCAAGCGGCCGCGCATGGAGGCGGTGCAGGTCCTTGAAGACTCGACCGTATTCGTGGCGAAAAAGGACGAATTCGAGGCCTGGATCGGAGAGCATACCGATTCGGCACTCAAGATCGTCCGCTACCTGAGCAGGCAGCTCCGCCACTACGATGCCATCACCGCGTCCTTGAGCTCCAAGGCCCCCCCGGAGCTGATGGCAGTCCGGACGCCGGACCATCTCTTCACGCTGGGGAAATTCTACTGGCAGCAGAAGAAATACTCGCACGCGGGATACGCGTTTGAGCGCTATCTGCAGTATGTGGCCGCGGGCGAGCAGTCCGAGCAGGCGGCGGCCATGCTCGCCAGGATAAAGGCGTCCAAAACGGGAATGTTTCCTATAGAACCGGAGAAAAGGATCATTACCGTCGCTTCCTCAAGTACCAGCCCATTTTCATGGAAGGGGAATCGGGCGAAGAACTGTACATCATACAGTCGGGGAGCGTCCGCATCACCAAGGTGCACAACAACCAGGAGATACTCCTGGATGTGCTGTCGCTGGGAGACATCTTCGGGGAGATGGCGCTCCTTGAGGACAAGGCGCGCAACTCAAACGCCATCTGCGCCGAAGAAACCAGGTTGATGGCCATAACAAGGGACAACTTCGACGCCATCGTCCGCAACCACCCCGCCATGGTGATACGGATCTTTGAAATCCTAGCCGAACGGCTCTGGCTGGTCTATTTCCAGATCGCGAACCTGTTCATCTCCAATCCCGAAACCCGGCTGTACGACGCGCTGTACATCCAGATTCTGCGGCACCGCATCCAGATCGGGAAAAACGTTCCCTGTACGCTGCAGTTCACGATCCAGGACATGCTGAACTTCACCGGGATGGCGAACGATGAGGGCGAAGCCGCGATCGATGCCATCCTGAGCGACAATCCCGGGGTCTACATCAATCCCGACGGCAAGATCTGTTGCAGCGACGTGTCCGAAATCATCCGGAGGCTCAACATGGTCAAGCGTGATTCGGAGGTCGAAAAGAACATCAAGTCCAGCGATTACAAGGATCTGTTGAACAAGCAGGTCAAGTAGCGGTCTCACTAAGACGTGTAAGAAAGCGGAGATGGGGGGACAACGGGGGATTGAGGAGATGTGAGGCCAGGTTTGTTGAAGGCCCCGGTGCATCCATTCGATTTCCGGTCAGCCCGGGCCTGAACTCTTTCACCGCCGTTGATCCTTTATCTCGTGATCTCCTATTCCTTTGAACTGCACCTGTACGCACCTTAAAGCCAGCAATACCCGCCCCCAATGAAGAGACGAACTGGAACGATTTCGTGCATGTTCCGTTCCGCCGGAAAACCGCACAACGCGCGTTAAATTGTTATTTGGAAAAAGATTTGACATGGGTCCGGAATATCCGACAATAGCCAGTTACCCTGTAGTATGTTCAAGAGTTACATCAAAACAATCCCGTCCTGTCATCCGGTTTTTTCGGGAGGGATTATGCGCACGGTTTCAAGACTTGAGGCGCGCATGCGTGCCGGGAATGGAACAATATCCGCCATGAAACACAAGGACCCCGCCATGACCAGATTCCTGAGTCTCCCGCTGTTCATTTTCATACTGATGCTCGCCACGAACGCGCTGGCCGCTACGAAGACCATTTACATCAAGCCGTTCACCGTCACGGGCGAGCTGGGCGTCGCGCCCGCAACGGACACCCTGGGCAACGACATCCGCGATTTCATGTCCGAGGAGATCGTGAAGGACGCGGGCTACATCCTCACCTCCGACGACGAGGTGAAGAAGGTGGCGGAACAGGCGGCGCTGCGCATGACCGTCGAGGGCTGCGCCGACGACGAATGCGTCAAGGAGCTCATGAAGGCCATTGACGCCGACCTCATCATCTTCGGGAGCGTGAAGAGGGGCAAGGAATCCATCACCCTCTCCGCCAAGGTGCTGGAGCGCATGCGCGGCGACGACAAGAGCTACATCCGGATCAAGTCGTCCAAGGTGCTCACCGTCAAGAGGGAGCGTTTCGTGGAAAGCGCGTCCAAGTCGCTTGCGCAGTTCCTGCTCACCTCGAAGGACCGGCACATCGAAGATTTCAACAGGTACGTGAAGCGGATGGAAAAGGAGATCAAGCGCTCGCGCGAGCGGCACGAGGACAACCTCAACTCCATCGAGGACGCGTACGAAAGC
>CALMJO010000152.1 GCA_937864375.1 uncultured Spirochaetota bacterium | reverse complement strand
AGGTAGTGCAGCGCGAGCACGCGGTCGGCGGGCCTCACGGGCGTGCCGCGCTCCTCCTCGCGGACGGTGAAGTCGACGGGCGAAACGAGGACCGGTTTCCCGAATAGCGGCATCGTGATAGCTCCGTCTTTCCCCGGCGGGGCGAGGCCCAGGAGGGCGCAGCGCACGGACAGGTCCGCGTGCGCGAGCCTCCGCGTGGCCAGGCGCGTGGCCTCCTCCAGCGCGCGCTCCCTGTTGGTGGCGTTGTCTTCCATTTGTGCGTGTCCCTGCTGAACTACTCTGCCCGTGGAATGCGGCGCGTCAACACAAAGAATTGCGGTGAGGGCGGTGGTCCAGCAGTTGTTGACGATCCGGGAGGAGATAAGATACTTTCGGAGCCTGGGAGGCGTGCCGGAATTCAAATTCCGTAATCGGTTCCTGACCTCGGCCCAACGCTTTACAAAATGCCCCCGGGCGCAACGAGTTCAGTGGCTTATTGGTATGTCCGCAGAACGCACACTCCATCACGCAAATGCATCGAATCCTCATGATTCCCCCTCCTGGGGAGTGTCATGAAAACCGCATTGATCGCCGGGCATTGAAAGCACGGATCGGGGGGCCGAATCGCCTGTATGCTTACCAGGTTCACTATTGCTGGACGGCACGTAGTCGCGGGTCGCGACCCGCGACTAAGATGCGTACTGCTGAACCACGATATCCCTGTGCGGCCGGATGTCGAAATAGGACTTCATGTTGGTGATGTTGAACACCGACAGGATCGATTTGTCCGTGCACACGATCGAGAGCTCGCTGCCGTGGTGCATGAGCAGGCTCTTGATCTCCATGAGGAGTCCCACGCCAGTGGAGCTGAGATCGGCGACGTTCTTCATGTTGATTATCGTGTTGGGGTAGCCGGCCGTTTCAATGAAGTGCGTTGCGCTTTTAAGGATGATTGAGGCGTTGAAGAAATCGATCGTGTCGGTGAAAATTTCAAGCTCTATGCAACCGTTATGCTGCGTTACATGTACCGGCCCTTTCATGCGAACCCGCTTTCACATGGAGAATAGCATCTGCAAGGCGCAGATTATGACTCTTTGTATTTACGACAGATTTCATGAAATGAGTAAAAATAAATGCACATCCGAATAGTACTAATTACGCGCGCGGTTCATTTTGTCAACTATTGTTTGATCATCGACTAAGTTTTTTTCCCGTTCCGGGCCGGCCCGCGGTCCCGGGGAACCGGTGTCGTGGATAATGCCCGCGTCCCGATCAACCGGGCATCGCCCGGCGGAGACATGGCTCTCCGGGCACTATGCCCATCGGACCCCAAAAATCAACAGAACTGTTGTTAATGCGAGAAAAGACCGACGAACGGGGAGTTCGGGGAGAAATACTGTTGACCGGCGGCCGATTTTGCCCTAGTATACCGGGCATGCGCAAAAACATGGAGGAAAACACATGATTATCCGCAAATCGCTGCTGGCGCTCGTGATTATCGCGTGCGCGACGGCCATCGGTTGCTCTCATTACAGCGTGAAACAGGGCGCGACGGCCGGAAACGAGGAATCGCTCAAGAGCAAGTTCAAGTGGTATCGGCCCTATTTTATAGAGCTTGATGAGGGCGGGGTCAACTACAACAGGTACATGATCGAGCAATCCATAAAAAACAGCGGAGACATACCGGCCGACAAGCGAATGGCCATGGTCGAGGACCTCAACAGGAGCCTTGCCTACGAGCCCTATCGCTTTTTCCTCTTTATACTGGAGCACCAGGAGGCCTGGGGATTCGGGAAGGACGATTTCAGGTTCTCGATGGAGGACGCGAAGGGCGGCAACATCGAGGCGACGGCGACCCCGCTGTCCTACAGGATCAGCGGCCAGGGAGGATCCATGAACGTGCACCGCTGGATAATAAAGACCAGGAAGCCGCTCACCACGGAAACGGCGACCGCGCCCATCAAGTTCTCGTTCAAGCTCCTGGGCGAGTACGAGCTCGTCTATTTCGTAACGCCGGACAAGTAATCCTGCCGGGGCATTTGCGCGCGGCACGGAGTGTGCCGCGACGCCCTTCCGCCGGGCACGGGCTCAGTGAGAGCCCTTGATGGGCTGCTCCTCCTCGGCCTCCAGGAACGCCTCCATCTCCTCGCGGGTGATATTGACCAGGAAGGGCTCGCTGCACATGGGGCAGGTCCCGCGGTTGTCGCCCGTCACAACCCCGGTGACGGTGAGCCCCAGGCGTGAGCCGCACATCAAACAGGTGCAGTCCGCTATCTTCATATTCCGGGGTTTGAGCATCGCTTCCGGGCTCCTTCAAAAAGTGGTTTACAGGGCGCGCGCGTTCGTTTAGGCATTTTCCACGGGGGCGCGCCATGTCAATTGTTTTTTGCGCACCCGCACCCGCCCATAATTTTATTGCCTCGCGGCACGAACCCTGATATATATGAATCATGAATATACTGTCCTTTACGGCGACGATCGTATTTACGCTCTCACTTGCGGAAGGCCTGTATATCATCCTGAGCGATTTCAGGTCTGTGGCCAACAGGCTTTTCATGCTCATATGCCTTTCGATCGCGCTGTGGCTCATGGGCGCACTGTTCGGATATTCCGCCCCTGACCGGGAAAGCGTCGTCTTCTGGTTCAAATTCGCGTCACCCGGCTTCATCTTCTTGCACGCGTTTACCCTGCATTTCGTGTGCAGGTATGCGGGGCTGTTTGACAACCGCTTCATATTCCTCATTTATCTCCCCTCGATAGCCTTCCAGTACATCGCGTTTTCCGACCACCTCGTCTTTTCGGATTTTTACAGGGAGGGGGACAGTTGGATCCTGGTGCCCGATTACACATGCCTCTCTTTTTACCTGTTTATGGCCAGCTACTTGGTCTATTACCTAGCCGCCCTGGTCATCCTGCACCTGAACGCCCGGAGAAGCGGCAGCCGGAGGGTGCGCGCGCAGAGCAGGATCATGTTCTACTCGATCCTTTTCACCATCCTGAGCTACAACATAGAGCCGTTCCTGGTGCCCCTGTTTTTCGAGGGAAAGACGTACGGGATTTCACCGACTTTCAGCATCATATGGCTGTCGGGAATCTGTTATGCGATGGCGCGTTACAGTTTCCTGCATATTAGCGAGAGCTACATCGGACGGGAGATACTGGGCGCGCTGAACGACATGGTGCTGGTGGCGGACCTGGAGAAAAGGGTCCTCCTCGTGAACAGGAGCTTGTCCGAGAGACTTAAAATCGGCGTCAGCCCACGCCGCCTCGACGAGATCATCGTGGAAAAGGACATCCTGGGCCGGCAGGCCGGAGTCCTTGCGGAAAACGACACCGCACATATCCTGCTTAACTTCCGGGCGGCCGGGGAGGCCATCGTCCTCATGCGGGTGAATCTCGCGCATTTCCGCGACAGCTTTGGAGACAAGGTAGGCTATCTTCTCGTGGCCCGGGAGGTGGAGGATGCGCTGTCGGCGGCGAAGAAGAAAAGGATCACCGACCGCGAACAGGAGATAGTGCGGCTGGTCCTTGCCGGCAACAGCAACCGGGAAATCGCCGATGCCCTGAATATCACCCTAAAGACCGTGGAAACCCATATGACCAGTGTTTTCAACAAGCTGGGTTTAAAGAATCGAATGGAGCTGGCGGGTTATTTTCTGCATGAAAATAAGCCCGATTAGGCGATTTTTTTACGGTTTTTAGCACTTTTTACACCCTCTCAGGGTTTACCCCGATGACGGAACCCGCCTGTTCAGTATAGTTTGTTCAGTTTCTCAAGCCAAATCATTACCAATAACGATACTGATGAAAAACCGGATTGTAGAGGGTGGTTCGCCATGCTTAAGCGCGTGATCGTATGCATGCTTTTCTTTGTGTTCCTGGCGCTTCCCGCACGGGCGGAGAAGATGCTCATCGCGGTGATCGACCTGGAGGCGAAAGGGGTCTCAAAGATCGTGTCCGGCGCGGTGACCGACATCATTCGCTCGGAGATGGTGAAGACGGGGCTCTTCACCGTGGTCGAGCGGACGCAGATGGCGGAGATATTGAAGGAACAGGGTTTCCAGATGACCGGGTGTACAGACGAATCGTGCGCGGTAAAAATGGGAAAGCTCCTGTCGGCCCAGAAGATACTGGTGGGCGAGATCAACAGGGTGGGTGAAGCCCTCATGATCACCGTGAGGATCGTGGACGTGGAAAAGGGCACTTCGGACCACTCGGCCAGCCAGAAATCACTTACCGAGGACGAGGTCGATGTCGCCGCGGTGGAGCTCACGAAAAATCTCGCGACGAGCATCGTGGAGGGGAACGCCGAGTACTTTGTGCAGAAAAAGACGTACACCGGGTATTACGCGAGGGCGCTGTATCCCGGATGGGGACAGCTCTATGCCGATCGAGACTTCAAGGGATTCACCTACCTGGGGACATTTACTCTCGCAGCGGGCTTTGCGGTGTACAGCTGGATGAACTATTCGAGCGCGGCGAAGGCGTATGATAACGTGCCGCGTAACGCGGAACAATCCGAATTTGACAAGAAATTCAAGGCGAAAAAGGACGCTGCAATCATGTTTATTGCCGCCGGAGGATTGACAGGCGCCATTTACATTATGAACTGGATTGACATAGTATTCTTCTCAAAGCCGGAAGCCTGGGGCAAGCAGGCGGCAAATGATATACGGGGATGGTCCGGTTTCAACATCGGGTATGCATTCAATCCGTTATACGGGAAAACTCTCAACGTCGGTTATGGAATATACTTTTAACCATGTGCTCTGAACGAGGAGGAAAAGCCATGCACCTGCACAATCGAATAATTCACGCACTGGTAGTATTAGGCATCGCGCTGTCCTGTTCGTGCGAAATGCTCGAAAGGACAAATCCGAACGATCCCAAGAGCACTGATTATGTCGAACCTCCTGCAGGCGCCATCGTTATTGGAAACGGAATCGCCACGAATACGCTCAGTGTCACCCTGCACATGAACGGGACGGGCTGGACGCAAATGCGTTTCGGGAGCACGATCCCTGAACGAAATCTGATGGACTTTGAGCCTTACGCCACCACAAAGGCATGGAGCCTTCTACCAGGCGGAGAAGGGACGCGTACCGTATACGGCGAGTTGATAAACGACCTGGGCGACGTCAGGAAGATCACGGCCACGATTGAGTACGATACCACCGCGCCCTCGACCGGAACAATTGAAGTCAACGGTGGTGACCCGTACACCAACGACGTGAACGTGACCCTGAATCCGTCCGTAAGCGACGACGTGGCCATGGGAGAGATGTGCTTCAGCAACGATGGGACGAGTTATACGACATGGGAGCCGTATGCTGCTACCAAGGATTGGGTGCTTACGGCGATTGAGGGAGGGAAGACCATTTACGGTAAATTCCGTGATGCTGCGGGCAATGAGATGATTTCATATTTAACCGGCGGCATTTTCCTGGACCAGACTCCGCCAACCGGAACAGTGGTAACATATAATGCCATAGGAAGGACGAATTCCACCAGCATCGCGGCAGTAATCCTTCATATGAATGTTCCCGAAGCGGTGCAAATGCGCTTCAGCAATACAAGCGCTTCGGGGCCCTGGAGCTCATGGGAGACGTATGCGGCGACCAAGGACTGGGACCTTACGTCCGGATTGGGGACGAGAACCGTCTACGCTGAGTTCTTGGATGCGGCGGACAACATGTACGACACTTCCGACGATATAATCGTTGAAACGACCCCACCCACGGGTACGTTTACGATCAACAGCGGAAACCCCGCCACCACGACGTCGCGAAATGTAACCCTGTATAATTCCATTTCCGATGTAGTGGAGATGAGCTATAGCAACGACGGTATTTCGTATTCCAGCTGGGAGGCTTATAGCGCCACCAAATCCTGGACGCTGCCAATTAATGACGGTCCGGTAACCGTATATGGCCGGTTCAGGGATGAGTCTGGAAATATCTATCAACCTATAGATACAATTACCGCGGAGATTCCTCCGGTTGTTGCAATTGGAAATTTACGTACGGGCGGTATTACGCGATCCGGATTCGTGATTGGAACGACCACAGACTACTCCCCGGTCACGGTGGAGGTCAAGCTGGATGGAGGTTCGTATGCTGCTGCAACCGGGGGTGCCATATGGAAGTACATGCTCCCCACCGGAACGAACACGTGGAAAGAAAATTCACAGCATACGATTACCGTGCGCGCGACAGACAGCAGGAGCAATGTTTCCACGGAGGTGGCTGTCACGATCCGTAAGGGGACCAATCAGGATGTGAACGGAGATGGGTATGCAGATGTGCTGGTTGGCGCCCATAACTATAGCAGCGAGAGGGGACGTGTGTATATTTTCCATTCTGCGGGCTCAAACGGTGTTGCCAGCAGGGATTTGGATTCCGGTGGAACGGCATCTACAACGATTACAGGGGAAACTGGTGCCTCACTGTTCGGCATATCCAGCACTCTTGCGGATGTAAATGGGGATGGATATGCGGACGCAATAGTAGGTGCAAATGAATATGATGAAGGCACAAATACGAATGAGGGCCGGGCTTATGTCTTCAATTCGTCTGGATCAAGCGGAGTTACCATTACTTCTGCAGCTTCCGCTTCAACTATAATCACAGGTACTGCCGGCAGCGGGCTGGGAAGCGGTGTTGCCGCTGGCGATATCAATGGTGACGGGTATGCTGATGTAGTAGTGGGTGCGACCTTAAATTTTACTGACAATGGCAAGATTTTTATATTCCATTCGAGTTCTTCCGGAATAAGCAATAAAGATCTGGGGGGCGGTGATACGGCTACTACTGAAATAACAGGCGAATCTTCCAGTTTATTGGGGTGGTTTTTATCAGTTGGTGATATAAATGGAGATGGCTATGCCGACCTGGTTGCGGGAGGATGGATGTATAGCAGCGAAAAGGGACGAGCCTATATCTTCCATTCATCTTCTTCAGGCATATCGATCACATCTGCGGCTTCGGCAACGACAGTTATCACGGGCGGGGCAACAGGGGATGGCTTCGGCACATCAGTTGCGGTTGGAGATGTTAATGGTGACGGATACAAAGATGTTATTGTCGGTGCCGCCTATTATAGTAGTAATCGAGGACGTGCCTACATATTTCATTCATCCGGCTCATCCGGTGTTTCAATAACCGCCGCGGATTCTGCAACTACGAGGATCACGGGCGACGCAAGCAGTCAGTTTGGCGCCAGTTGTGCGTCTGGCGACGTAAATGGCGACGGATATTCGGATGCCATAATCGGTGCCATCAGCGGGCATGTGTATGCTTTCCATTCGGGAAGCTCGGGTATTTCTGCAACTGCGTATTCCTCCTTCAATTCGAGGGTTTCCTATTCAACCGGCGACATCGATTTCGCCAGAAAGCTCGCCACAAGTGATCCGAATGGAGACGGGTATTCAGATATTATCATTGGAGCTCCCTTCAGCTACGCTATCGGCAAGAGCAATCAGGGAAGAGTATATATTTGTCACGGCGGGACGAGCGGAATCCGCAATAGTTCGTATACGAGCGGTGATTTCAATTCATCTGCATCATCAACAATAATTGTTGGAGCAGAGGATACAATACTCGGATACAGTGTGGCATGCTTGGAAAAACCAGGTGGCAATCTTGTATATGCTTATGCGAGCGCCTTCTGCGTACTTCCCTGGCGGAGGAGATACTCGGGATTAATTATATAATAAAGAATATTCTGTTTTATTTTAAATAACATTCAGCAAACAGAAACGGCGCCTGTCGATATTCCCCGGCAGTCGCCGCGGTGTTTTCCCGACGCGGCAATTTAACCATTTCTTCCAGTCCACACAGGAGGCTCGGTATGTATGCCAGGCCCCCTGTTCGATTGCGCTTCTGCCTGTGCTTAGGGCAGGGTGATGATTTTTAATTGTGCCCCGCTACTCCCACACCCCCCTGACCGCGTTCACCTCGCCCGCGATCGTTCCCGCGAAGGCGTCCAGGC
>CALMJO010000151.1 GCA_937864375.1 uncultured Spirochaetota bacterium | reverse complement strand
GACAGGTACTTCAAATCGAGCACCGGGCTGCATTCAAGGAAGTTGAGCGCACCATAGATCTGGAAATGATCGAGGGCCTGCTCTGAATTGTAATTCTTGAGCTCGGGGTTCCTGGAAATGTAGTAGCGGACATCAAACGCGGGGCTCGCGCAGCGGCCCTCCTTCCTGCCGTTTGCGTCCCAATGCTGCCTGAGGCTGGTCCAGTTCGTGCCAAAAGCTTTTCTTAGGTCTTCGTAGCGATCGAAGTAGAACTGTCCCTCGTACACGGCGTTCCGTACCTTGTCGTATGCGGGATTGGTGACCGAGGTCGTCTGCCTCACGGTATACTCGCCGCTGGAAATGATGCTCGCGACGGAGTTGTCGTCCACGAACCTGAGCTTGTACGCGATGATCTTTCCCGGGTTCTTCTTCGAGAACGAATCGTTCACCAGCATCTGCATGAATCCGTCGAGGTCCGCCGCGACCACGGAGCCGCCTATCACGGAGACCTTGATCTTGCTTTCGGAAAGGGTTTTCGTGTACGAGGTTTCAAGGTTGGCGTCGACCTTGACGCCGGACAGCTTCGCGTTCACCTTCGCGGAGAGTGCCGCCTGTATGGAAGTAAGGTTTTCGTTGGATTCGATGGAAAGGTAGGCCAGCCTTCCATACGCCACGGACGATACATAAACCGGGCGGTACGATCCAAAATCTTTCAAATCAAAGCTCTTGTAGAGGAACTTGTCGCCGCCCTGGTCGATGTCCACGGTATAGAACGTTTCGGAGAACTGGATGAGGTGCTTGTACTTCTTCGAGCTCTGCTTGAAATCGAATCCGCCTTTTACCGACACCTTCACTGCCGGGTTCGAATAGCCGACTCCCATGTCGAATTTCACGCTGAACTCCGTTTCGTCGGTAACCGTGGTTCCCTCGAAGTTATACGTCGTCGATTTTCCGTCGATGGACTGCGAAAGGACCGAGTTGTGCAGGCCTCTAAAATTCGCGAGCGAGGGAACGATTTTCCCGGAAACGATGGCCTCCTTTCCCGCTGCCGGCTGGATTCCCACCAGGTCATAGGACACGACGAGCGGCTGCTTTTCACCCATGGTGATTTCCTTGTAGGAGCCGTCCTCGATCGATTCGGCGAGGATGACGGCGCCGGGATAGATGACGTCCGTGTTTGGATTTAGCAGCGCCTGGTCCTGGAAAGCGCCGCTTGCCTTGACCTTTTTTGTCGTCGTCACATAAACCACGGGCTTCCCGGTTTCGTCCCTGCCCAGTTCCGCGGAATCGGTCTTTGGCGCGGTGACGTCGGTTTCGGTTACTGCCGTGGGCTGGTCCGCCTTGAGCCGGGGCGAGGTCTTGAGGGTCGCCAGCTGCTTCTTTAATTTTGCGTTCAACTCCTTGTCGCTCTTCGCTACCGGTTCATCGGCAGGCTGCTTCTTGGTCACTTTCTTTGCGGGTTCTTTATACACGAGCGCCTGGGTAGGCGCATCCATGCTTACAATGGCGAAGGAAAAAATCGAAACCAGAAGTAAAACCTCCAACTTTCTCTTTTCCATATGCAACCATCCTAATATTGGTATGACATCAGCAATCGGTATAAAAAATCGTTTGTCAAGGGAAAAACACCCCCGCGCCTGAAACTGAAAATGGCTCCGGCGGAACGCTGCGTACATGCGGAATGGATTCAATCCGGAATTAAACGCCCGTTAACTGAAACACTTCATTCCGTTCCGGGTTCTTTCAAAAATTACACTGTCCAATATTCCCGTGTTCGGGCAGGGATCGCCGTGATGAACCCGGGCATCCATCCGGCCGCGCTCTTCACGACGGCGGACTGCCCGGGCTATCCCGGCATGACCGCGTTTCCCGCGGCAAATGCGTCGACGCCGGCACGGCCGACGGGAATGGATGCCCACGCACTGCGGTATTCACTTTCGACCCCGAGGCGCCGATAATTAATCACAGGCGTTCAACATCCGGTTTCATGAACGCCCGGAGGAGGGAGACCGCTCCAGGCGGCAAAAGGGCCCATGAATATCCTTGAATTCGTCCAGAACGTGCACGTGCGGCAGTTCAAATCGGGAGACGTGATCTTCTCGCGGGGCGAGGAGTGCGACGGCAGGATGTACTTCATCTTTTCCGGCGAGATGTCCGTCATCAAGAAGCAGGGCGACGGCGAGGTGGTGATCCGGAAGATGTACCCGGGGGAATTTTTCGGGGAGATGGCCCTCATCAGCAGCGAGCCCAGGGCCGCGACGATGAAGGTGACGTCGAAGGAGGCGAAGCTGGGAATCATCGACGAGGCCATCTTCTACAAGCTCGCGAAGAACAGCCCGGAATTCCTGTTCGCGCTGCTCAAGTCGACGATCAGCAGGATGGTGGATCTTGACCGGGCCCTTGACGCGTACCGCGAACAGCGTCCAGTTGAATGATCACTCCGTCCTTGTGCCCGTAATCGCGCACCGGTTTTTAAAATTCCCGGAATGCCCTAGAAGCTCACCCGCAGATCGGGCCCCGGTCCCGCGCGATACCGTACGCCGCTCAACGGCCGATTGATTCCATGATGAAAGCCTCGATCGCCTCTCCCCACGCAGCGCCCGTTTCCAGGAATCCCGTATTGTGCGAACCCCTTATCCGGAAAAATCTTTTAGCGAGTCCGGCGGCATTGTAGAGGTCCTCTCCCATCCTGAACGGAATTATCTCGTCGTCCGGGCTGTGCATCACGAGCACCGGGCAGGCGACGCGGGCGATCGATTCCCTCGAATTATACATGCCGCCAAAAAGCCCCCTCGCAAGAATCGCCGGCACGTGCCGCGCCGCCACGTCCGCCACCGAGGTGAAGGACGAATCGACGATGAGGCAGCCCGCCGGCCGCTCAACGGCAAGCCGCACGGCCACCGCGCCTCCCAGGGAGTGGCCGTAGATCACTATTTTCCCCGGCGCGACGCCGCGCACCTTCGTGCAGTATGACCACATCGCGTCCGCGTCCAGGCGCGTCCCCTCCTCCGAGGGGCTTCCCTCGCTCTCGCCGTAGCCCCGGTAGTCGAAGAGGAGTACGTTGAGGCCAAGTCCGTGGAACATTTCAAGCTGCCCGACCCGGTGCGAGATATTGCCCGCGTTCCCGTGGCAGAAGACCAGGGTGGCGCGGGCGTTCTCGCACGGCACCCACCATCCCGCTACTGCCACGCCGTCACCGGCGCTGATCCTAACCGCTTCGTAGGGAAGTCCGACCGCGGCGGGGGTCGCCAGCACGGCGCGGTCGGGAAAATACACGAAGGAACCGGCGCACGAGACCATGAATGCGCATGCGATGCAGGCGAGCGCCTCCGTTATGCGCAATCGCAGTGTCCACATGGCGTCAGACACCGTCCTTTCCCGGCTCGATCATGCCCGAGGCCGCCATCGCCGCGAGCTTCCTGCCCACCTGCCTCATGTGGCGCACGAGCTCGTCCCTGCCCCTGCCGGGATAGCGGCGGAAGGTGATGAGGATGCCGTTCAACGCGGCGAAATAACTGTGTGAATTGAGCCGCGTGGACCGCGCGTCCTTCCCGGGCAGCAGCCTGTCCAGGTTGTCGAAGACGCTTCGCATGATCTCGCCCACGCGCCGTGCGGACTCCTCGCCCAGCTCGCCCTGCATCATGAAATGGGTCATCATCCTGAAATAGGAGTCGTGTTCCATGAAGAATTCCACGAAGGCGATGGTCACCCTTTCCAGCGCCGCCGCCCCGCGGGACCTGCCCACGATCCTTTCCAGCTTCTCGATGAGGGGGGCGCTCTCCCTGGTCATCGCCTCGATGAAGAGCGCCTGCTGGTCGGGGAAGTAGGTATATATGGAAGAGGCCGCGATCCCGGCCTCGGCGGCGATCTCCCTCATGCTGGCGCGGTCGAAGGGGCGCGTGGCGAACACGCGAAGTGCCGCGTCCACGATGAGCCTGCGGCGCGCCTCGCGCTCCCGGTCCCTGAGCTTGCCGAACGTTCTCTGTTTCGCCATGATCATCCCGCCGGGACGGCCCGGCGCCCTTTTATGACCCGCGCCCCGGCAAGTAGCAAGTACTAAATTTTCTTGACTGTGCCGAACAGTGTTCGTTATATTGACCATGGTTTCATCAAAGGAGGCCCCCCATGTCACTTCCCGACAGAAACAACCCGTACAGCTTCAGCGAATTCCTTGACTGGCGCGACCGCATCGATTATTACGCCGACGATCCCTTCGCCGGACAGGTCCTTCGCCGCTTCACCGGGGACTCGTTCGCGCGCTTTGACGGGGAGGCGCGCGCGATTTCGCGCAAGGCGTCCTTCCGCTGGCGCGACATGGCGGAGACCATCTCATGGCCCGAGCGCCGTCCCTTCATGCAGCACTACGACGGGCACGGCAACCGCATCGACCGGATCGTGAGGCCGGCGGAAACCGAGACGATGGAGCGCGAAATATTTTCCGAGGCGCTCTTCTCGGAGCGCACGCACCCCATGACCAAGCTCATCAAGATGTTCCTCATTTACCAGAACGGCGAGGCATGCGTCGCCTGTCCGCTCACCTGCACGGAGGGCCTCGTGGAGCTCCTCCGGAAATACGCCGACACCCCCGAAACCAGGAGCATCCTGGCCCACTGCGCCGAGGGGAACGACGGCCAGTTCGCGATAGGCGCGCAGTACCTCTCGGAGATACAGGGCGGCTCCGACGTTCCCTCCAACCTGCTCGAAGCGGTGCAGGAAGACGGCGGTTGGCGGCTCTACGGCAAGAAATTCTTCTGTTCGGCGACCCATGCCGATTACGCGGTGGTCACCGCCAAGCCCGCGGGGTCCCAAAAAGTCGCGCTCTTCGTGGTGCCTTCATGGCTCCCCGGCATGAAACGACGCGAAATCCGCAACGGGTACACCATCGACCGGATCAAGTGGAAGATGGGGACGAGCGAGCTCACCACGGCCGAGCTCACATTCAACGGTGCGCTCGGCTATCCCGTGGGGCCCCTGGACCGCGGCCTCGCGAACGTCGTGGGCATCGTGCTCACCTACTCGCGTCTCACGGTGGGGCTGTCGGCCGCCGCGAGCATGTCCCGGGTGGTTCGTGAAGCCAGCGGCTACGCGCGGTTCCGGAAGGCCTTTGGCATGTCCGTGGGACAATTCCCCCTGCTCGCGGGTCAGCTTCGCTCGATCGAGCGGACCGCGCAGCGGACGACCGCGGGTGCGTTTCGGCTGTATTCGGAGTTTCTAGCCTCCAGGAAAGACGAGGAGGCCGATTCGCCCGACTCCAGGATGCAGCGCTTCATGGTAAGAGAGCTCGTCATGCTGCAAAAACTCGTCTCATCCTCCGACTGCACCGATGTCATCCGCACGGCGATGTCGGTTTTCGGGGGACACGGGGTTATGGAGGATTTCTCCTCCCTGCCGCGGCTCTACCGCGACTCCGCGGTGAACGAGCTATGGGAGGGCCCGCGCAACGTTCTGCTCACCCAGATCCACCGGGATTTCCAGAAGGCCCTCCCGTGGCTCCAGCCCGTCGATTTCGTGCACGGCATACTTCCCGGCCACGACGCGTCCGCGGTGAAGGAGCTCGCCGGGCGCTTTGACACGCTTATAGGGCATGCCGACATCCTGGGATTCAGCGAGGAGAACATCCGCGTCTGCGAGGAATGGGACGCGCTGTGCGCGGACCTCTTCCACGCATACCAGGAATGCGCGCTCGCCATGGTGCAGTCGCAGGCCTGAGTCCCCCATCCCGACCCGGGGCGCGGCGCGACGTCCCGGGCACCCGTCCCAAAAGCCAGATCACATAAATTTAGGCTTCTCTAACATTATTTTGTTGCATGAATTATGTTCTGCTGCTAAAATTAACGACATGAAACATTCGAGCGTACAGGAAACGGTTGAATTCATCGGCACGGAGCTCTCCGCGACGCTGGAGGATTACCTGGAGTGCGTCGCGATGCTCGCGGCCGGCCAACGCGTGGTGCGGGTGAAGGACATCGCGAAGAGCCTGGGCATCACCATGCCCTCGGTGAGCGCCGCCATCGTGCGGCTCCGCGAAAAGGGGCTCATCGACAGCGAGAAGTACGGCTATATTGAGCTCACGCCCCAGGGCGCCGCCCTCGCCGAGCGCGTCTGCAGGAAACACAGCTTCCTCGCGGACTTTTTCCACGGCGTGCTGCGCATGGACCGCAAGTCCGCAAACAGCGAGGCGTGCAGGCTCGAGCACCATCTGTCACCCGAGGCCTGCAGGCAGATCTACCGTCTGGTCGAGTTTCACCGCGACCAGGCCCAGTCGGAAACTCCCTGGACGGGGGAGCTCCGGGAGATCCTCGACGAGAAGCCGCTTTCCGAGCTCAAGGAAGGGGACCGCGCCGTGATCCGCCGCGTGGCCGTCGAGGGCGCCCTCCGGAAACGCCTGGTGGAGATGGGATTCCGGAAGGGCGAAAAGGTCCGTGTAGTGCGTTATGCGCCGCTCCGCAACCCCCTCGAGCTCGAGCTCAAGGGATACCATATATCGCTGCGCGTCGAGGAGGCGCGCGGCATCATTGTGCGCCAGGTCGGGGATGAGCCGGAAGAAGAATGAGATCCTCATCGGCCTCGTGGGCAATCCCAACTGCGGCAAGACCACGATATTCAACGCGCTCACGGGCGCGCGGCAGAAGGTCGCGAACTGGAGCGGCGTCACCGTGGAGAAGCGCGAGGGAAGACTGAGGCACGGCGACTACCGCATACGCGTGATAGACCTTCCCGGCACCTACAGCCTCACCTCGTATTCGATCGAGGAAATGATCACGCGCGCCTTCATCCTGGACGAGCAACCCGACGTAATCGTCAACGTCGTGGACGCGGGAAACCTGGAACGGAACCTCTACCTCACCACCCAGCTTATCAGCATAGGGGCGCGAACGGTCATCGCCCTGAACATGTACGACGAGGCGCGCGGCAAGGGCATCCAGGTCGACAGCATGCGCCTGGGAACGCTTCTGGGCATGCCGGTCGTCCCCACGGTGGGGACGCGCGGCACGGGCGTGGGCGAGCTCCTCGATGCGGTAGTGCGCGTCTACGAAGGTGCCGACAAAACGACGCGGCGGATTCATATTCCATTCGGCGCAGACGCGGAAGCGGAGATAAGGAAGATCCGGGACATGATATTGGAAAATTCCGGCGTAGCGGAACGCTACAGGCCGCGCTGGCTGGCTCTGCGCCTTCTCGAGGGCGACACCGACGTGGCCGCCAGGATCCGATCCCTTCCCAATCGGGCCGGGATCGAGGCACAGGTCTCGAAAAGCCGCGCGCTCATCGAGCGCGCCTTCAAGGACCCCATCGACACCGTGTTTTCTGACGCCCGCTACGGCTTCATATCGGGCGCGCTGCACGAGACCGTGGAAAAGACCGCCATCACCCGCACCGACCTGTCGGACTCCATCGACATTGTCCTCACCAACCGTTACCTTGGATTTCCCATTCTCTTCCTGTTCCTGTGGCTCCTGTTCCACCTCACCTTCACGCTTGGCGAATACCCGATGAACCTCATCGAGCATCTCGTGGCCTCGCTCGCCGCAAGCGCCGATTCCATGTTCCCGCCGGGACCGTTCAAGGACCTCCTGGTGAACGGAATCATAGGCGGAGTGGGCGGAGTCGTCGTCTTCCTGCCGAACATTCTCATTCTCTTCATGGGCATCAGCTTCATGGAAGACACCGGCTACATGGCGAGGGCCGCATTCATCATGGACCGGATCATGCATACCATAGGCCTGCACGGCAAGTCCTTCATCCCGCTCATCATGGGCTTCGGGTGCAACGTGCCCGCGATCATGGCGACGCGCGCGCTCGAGAACAGGCAGGACCGGATACTCACCATACTCATCAATCCCTTCATGAGCTGCTCGGCGCGGCTCCCGCTCTACATCCTTTTTGCGGGCGTCTTTTTCCGCGGGCATGCCGGGACGGTAATACTGAGCATTTACGCGGCGGGGATCGCCTTCGCCTTTCTTTCGGCGC
>CALMJO010000150.1 GCA_937864375.1 uncultured Spirochaetota bacterium | reverse complement strand
ACGTGCCCGCGATCCGGGGGCAGCTCACCAGGTCGGCCAGGAGCGCCGCTCCCGAATCCATGGAGCCCAGGAAGTGCCGCAGGGAATGCTTCTGCGCGTCCAGGGTCATCACCAGGTGGGGCGTCACGCCGTGGCGCAGCACCACCTTGAGCGCGGTGTCCACCGCCACGATGAGCGCGCGGTCCTTCATGCGCGCGAGCACGGCAGCGTTCTTCCTGAGCGAGGGCCCCGCCGAGACGATGACGCCCGGCCGTCCCCGGAACCTGCCGAACAGTCCCTGCACGACGGGCGACGCGAATACCCTGGGCAGGTTCCTGAAGATGTTCTCGATCCAGCGCTCCTCGAACTCGAAGCGCGTGAGCAGGTCGCTGAGCTTGGACGAAAGGAAGCGCGTGATGTCGCGGATCATGCCGTCGTAGAACCGGGGTGCGAGCCCGTAGGAGGGCCGGTGGGTGAAGAACGCGAAGCCCCTGAAGGAAACCATGTCGATGGATTCCAGGGCCGAGGGGACCTCGCGGATTGAGCATACCGGCACCGCCCGGGCGAGGTGCTCCGGGTAATGCGTACGGGCAAGCTCGATCACCCTCGGCGACTCCTCGATCACGATCACGGGGCACGCGGGATTTTTCTCCGCGAGAAGCTTCACGTGGTAGCCCAGCCCCGCGCCGCTCACCAGTATGATGGTCGCCCTTTTCCTGTCGAACGACGCGACCGCGCGCTCGGCCTCCTGTAAAGGATTGTAGGAGGAATGCAGGCGCACCTCGCGGCCGTTGCGGCGGACGAGCGTCTTCCATCCGCTGGGAGTTTCGGAAACCTGGTAGTCGGGCGAGGTCATCGGGTAATCAGGAGTTCTGCTGGCTGTAGATTGCCTTCAGCTCTTCGTGCAGCCGGCTGAATTCCGCTTGGGTCGTGATGCTGAACCGCTCCAGGACCTCCTCGTCCACGTAGGAGAACTGGTACTTGCGCGCCTCGACGCCCGCGTAGATGTTCGCGAGGTACGTGACCGCGACCAGGTCCACGTGAAAGGGATTCGCCGCGAGGGGCGTGTGGTGGTTGCGTATGGCCTCGATGAGGTACTCGGGGAATCCCCATTTCTCCGCGATGAGCGCGCCGATCTGCGCGTGGCTTATTCCCACGCTGATCTCCTCGATGACTGTCGAGGTGCGGATCTTCCGGTTCTGGACGATGTCGGCGATGCTGTTCGTCAGGGACAGGTCCGTTGAGAGCATGACGATCTTTCCCAGGTCGTGCAGCAGACCCGACAGGAAGGCGTTCTCCACGATGCGGCCCAGCTTGTATTTCATGGCGATGCGCCGCGCGTAGAAGGCGACCGTGTTGCAGTGGTTCCAGATCTGCTCGAACTTCTGGAAGCGCTTGTCCATGATGCGCCGGGCACCGGTGGCCATGAGTATTGCGTTCAGGTTCTTGAGTCCAATGGTCATGACCGCCTCGGTGATGGTCTCGATCCGCTTCGCGGGGACGAAGCCGGCGGAGTTGGCGAGCTTGAGCACGTCGGTCACGAGCGCGGGATCGCCCATGATCTTTTCCGAAATGACCTGGATGGAAGACTCCGGGTCGGCGCACAGGCTTTGGAGGAGCATGATGTGCTCGGGGAAGGTGGGGATGCCCTGGACCTCGGTAAGGATGCGCGCCTTGATGCTCGAGGTTACCTCCTCGGGACGCAGGGTGGATGGAATGCTCAGGGAGGTCGTCGTGACCTTGCCGTCGGTGGCTATGGTGTAGTTTTCGGTTCCCACGCCCGAATTGCGCAGGAGCAGCACGACCAGCACGATGCCCAGTCCCGCGCCCTCGGTATCGTCGTAGATTTCGTCGAAGGCGTCGGTGAAATCCTCGTACTCCTGGGCCTTCTCCTGGCGCAGTTTGATGCGGTTGAGCTCTATGGGATGGATGGGCGTGTTGTTGACCACCCTGATGTCGATCGCTTCGTTCTTCCTGGAAATGGAAAGGGTCACGCGGTAATCGCTCTTGCTAAGCTCCTCGGCGATCGATTCGAACTGGCCCACGACTGCCTTCTTGAACTGCACCACGCCCTGCGCGTAGTCCTCGGGATTGTTGATGTCGATGTTGTTGCGCCGGAAGAAGACCCTCTTGGCGTTCGCCTTTACCGCGTTCACGAAGATCTCGCGCGTGATGGTGATGATCATGTCGAGAAGGAAAACCCGGTCGCTCCTGCTCAGTATCCGCGCGAAGAGCGCGTTGATGAACCGGCTTATGTCCTCCGAGAGGTAGGGAAAGCTGAACGCGTACGGCTCCCCGTCGAAGATCCTGGCCGTGATGTCGTTCGCACGCTGCTGGGGGACGCCGTTTCCTGCCGCCATAACCGATCCAGATATTAGATTTTCCTCAATGGCCGTCAAAGGGAATGATAGGCGTCGGTTTAATCCTTGTCAACATAGATTTTGGCGAGTTCATCAAGGTCCATCATCCTGGCCGACAGCGGTCCGTCCTCCGGGGATGGGAGGCGAAGAAAGTCCAGGAGGGTACGGGCGAGCCTTCCCGCATCGTTCGCCCGGGGCGCTGGAGCGTACTGTTGGGTGAGCAGCGCTGCCGATTCGGGGCGCACGGGATCCACGGGGTCGAGCCTCTTCAAGTGCAGCCGCACTCCCTCGCGCTCCAGGAGCGCAGTGAAGCGCCTGAGTCCCGGTCCCACCCTTATGCGATCATCGAGCACACACTCATTCAGGGCGAATCTCCGCCCCAGGTACTCGGCGGCCGGGAGCGAATCGGCCCCCCCGGTCACGCACAGGGTGAGCCTCTGCGCGCCCGCCTCGCGGAGACGGGACTCGATCAGCCTCGCGTCCGCGGGGTGCGTGAGCGCGCCGTAGACCAGCGCATCACCGCGCGTCGCATGCAGGAGCACGGCGTCCCGTCCCGCCACGATGATCTCGGGCGGACGTGCTCCCGCGGGTGCGAGCATGAGCGCGGCGAACACGAAGGACGACGACACCCCGGCCCACGCGGCCTTGCGATAGCGCGCAGGCGTGACGAGCGGCGCCAGGTAGAGCAGGAAGGGCAGGATGAGCCAGGCCGACGCGTCGTCCGCGGTGAAGTGCAGTCCCAGCGAGGAGATGAACCGCACGCACGTGCCGTTCAGCTCGAACACCCAGCCCACCGCGAGCGCGACGAAGCGCGCGCCCTGTTCCCAGACGCACGAGAGAGCCGCGGCCCCGATGGAGAGCGAGGTCGCCAGTACCGTCGCGGGAATGACGACGACGTTCGCGAGCGCGCCGGCAAGCCCCACCTCGGCCATGTGCGCGAGCACGACGGGAAACACCGGGGCCTGCGCGGCGAGCGAGAGCGCCACGGATTCCCTCAGCCACCTGTGCACCCGGGGCAGGCAGGAGGCGTAAACGCGCTGCGCGCCGATTATGCCCAGGGTCGCGCCAAAGCTCATCTGGAAGGAAGGCGAGTACAGCTCGTGCGGCCAAATGCCCAGTATGACCGTCCCCGAGATCCAGAGCGTGTTGAAGAGGTTGCGCTCCAGGCGGAACAGGCGCTGCGCCGCGTAGACGGCGAACATGACGAAGGCCCTCACCAGCGAGACGGGCATGTCGGTGAGGTAAAGATAGAAGGCGAGCAGCGGGAGCGTGGCGGCCAGTATGGCCCTCCGCGGCACGCGAAGCGGCGCGAGCAGGATGAACGGGAAGGCCGCGACGAGGCCCACGTTGAACCCGCTCGCGGCGATTATGTGAAGCACGCCCGCGCGCTTGAAGTCGCTCATGGTCCGCATGTCGATGTCACGGTCGTCGCCGAAGTAAAACGCGGCCAGGAGCGCGGCGTGCCGCGGGCCAAAGAGCGCGCGGAGCTTCCCGTCGATCCGTGTGCGGATCCTCTCATGCAGGCCGCACGGAGCAGCATGCGTAATCGTGTACTCGCCGCCGCCAGGCCGCACGGTATACCGTATGCCCGCGCGTGCAAGCCCCCGGTGGTAGGAGGAGGATGCCGCCTGTTCAGCGCCTATGATCTTCAGGGGCGTGCATATCTCCAGCGTGTCGCCCGCGCGGATCTGGGCGTCGGGGGGAAAGGATGCCTGCAGGAGGCCGGCGCGGTCGTCCGGTCCTCCGGCGCGCGCCATCACGGCGCGGAGGGCGTGCCTGCCGCGGTCGACCTCCCTGACGGACCACGCCGGGCCTTCCGCAACCGCGTCATCCGTCCCGGCGACAGGCCGGAGCGACGCGTACAGCACCACGCACGAGAGCGCCGCCGCACAGAGCACGAGGAGCGCCGCCCGAACGATCAGGCCCGTACTCGAAAGGGATGTGGGTCCGTCTCCCGCACCTTCGCGTGGCAGGGGGCGGGGCGCCGAATTGCGCAGTACCGGGGGAGCGAGCAGTGCGGTGACAAGGGCCATGAACGCGCCGCCTGCCACCTCGCCGTATTGTCCGAACGAGAGCCCGTAGAAGACGAGAATGGAGCAGATGAGCGCCAGCAGTGTAATGAGGGAAGGGACGAGCGCGGAGCGCGCGATGCGCCTATAGTCGTCCAATCTTGTAGAGAACCGCGAGCTTCACGCCGAAAGCCGAGTTCGCGGCCTCCTCGGCGATACCGTAACGCCCCCATCCGGCGGTGAAGTCGAGCATGATGCGCCATTCGCGCGTGAACGAGTATCCTACGCCAATAACGGCGGCGATGCCGCCGCCCCCGTCGTATTTCCTGTTCGCTGGGCCGGTTTCCATGTAAATGCCGAATCCCCCGTCGGCGAAGAAGCGCTCGTCGAATTGGTGGAAATATTTCCCGATCGCGGCGGTCCTGAGGTAAATTGCGGAGACCTCGCTGTCCGCATAGGCCGCGTCGCGGCACTGCAGCGAGAATTCCCCGATGAAATAGTGCACGAAGATATCGAGCACCACGCCGCCGGAATAATACATGCCCGACGACGAGCGCGAGTCCCGCACGTCGGTCGAGTGGTCCCACTTCTTGTAGTCAACCGAGCTGAACCCGGTTTCAAAAACGGGACCTATGTAGGTGAAGTAGAGCTCCTCCTCCGAGCGGACCTGCTGGGCTCCGGCGACAGTGGGAACGACCGTGGCCAGCATGCAGGTCACCGCGACGATGACCAGCATCCGTTTTCCCCACGTTCCACCCGGTGTCGCCGTCCTCGATGGCATCTATTTCACATCCAGCGGATTTTTGACGAGCTGCGCGTTGGACGGAACGTTGAAATCGAAGGTGCCTACCGTCATGTTTTCACCCGTGCGCACGTTGGAAAGCGAGATCGAGAGGCCCTCGCCGCCGCCGCGGCTCTGCATCACCGCCTTTTTCAGCATGTAGCTCCCGTCCAGGACCAGCGTGATTTCATTGTACTGGCGCTCGTTGCTTTTAAGCTTGATCGTGTAGCCTCCCGAGCCCTGCGCGCTCAAGAGCGGCAGGTAGCCCTCCACCAGTCCCGCGATGCCGCCGGACCCGCCCCTGCCAAGGTCCTGTACCCCGCAGATGTTGCTCTGCGAATCGTAAACCCACAGCTTCTTGCCGTTGGTGACGAGCACCCTGCCGGACGGGGTCGAGAACTTGACGTAGATGCGCCCGGGGGCCATGTACTTGAAGCTGCCCGTGTACATGGTGCCTGAAGTGTACACCCAGGATATCTGGCCGCTCATGGTGCCAATGTTGTTCATGCGGCCCTGGAAATTCCTGAGCGCGTCCTCGCCCGTGAGCGAATAGCCCTCCGTGAACAGGAAGAGGCACATTATGAGAACCGCCGCTTTGAAAAAAGTCTTCATTACTCCCTCTTTACAGATAGTATACGAATCGCGGTACCAAAAGTGAAATTAAAATTCAAAAAAAACCGGCTTCCGCGATTATGGATTGCATTATAAGAACGGCGGGGCTATTACAGTAGCCAGGGCGCTATTAATCAATTAAATTTTTGCCTTCTATAAGAGGGGCATCCGGGGGCCATGGGTACGATCATCGCCGGCCTGTTCCGCGAGCACGCGGACTTCGAGGAGTTCAGGACGCTGGTGGCAGGCCTCCGGGGCGAGTTCCCCTTCGGAAAAGACGACATGATCATGATCGGCGACGCGTATTTCGAGCGCTACCCGGACTGCTTTTCCAACAGGAGCTGCACCGACGTGGCGCTGGGGTACCGTCTGGTCCGCGTCTGCGTGATCGAGAAGCTGGCGGCCGCGGTCGACCCGCGGTTCGTCCAGGACGTGCGGGCCATGTTCAATTCGGTCGCCGTCATCGGACGGACGGTGGAGAGCATGGTCGGGTCCGCGGGACCGCAGGAGGTGCGCGCCATGATCGGGGCCATGGAGTCGGTACTGGGGTCCATCCAGGCGGACATTGACTCCCTGCCCACGGGCATGATCAAGGAGCGCTTCATCGGCGGCGTGAGCTATATTCACAACGCCCTCTACCTCGTCAACGCCGCGCTGAAATCGGCACCCCGATAGAATTATTTTAACGATAAATATTTAATATTAAAAAAAATTAGAATTGATATTTTATAATTTTACACTATTCTGAAAAAATTGCCCCCGGAACGACGAAACGAGAAATTTTTAAACCTTCCCGGTAAATATTTATTGACGGTTGCAATGCACAAGTTACCGTTGGACTCGGATTAAAACTCAGGCTACTGAGCTATCACAAGGCCGCCAGGTTACGACAGTCATTGACTCTGCCCGATCTTGTTGAAAAGCGCGTAGCCGCTGGCAGAGTCGATGGCGCGTGATAGAATGTCGTGACTCTGCGGGCGGTGATATGCCTTTTTGACTGGGGAAATATTGTGCGCGGAGTTACTGTATGAGTCAGAAACCTGGCGTTTGTACTTTTTGCGGGACCGGTTGCGGTCACTTCATTGACGTTCAAGACAACAAAGTCCTCAAGGTATTTCCCTCGCAAAACCATCCCATAGGAAAAGGAAGACTGTGCGTCCGGGGATGGAACATACACGAGCTCATTAACACTCCCGAAAGAATAACCACGCCGATGATACGAAAGGACGGAAAGCTTGTTCCGGCATCGTACGATGAGGCGGTTGCGCTCGTGGTGGAGAAGCTCAAAAAATACGGCGCGGAATCGCCGGCCTCGGTGGCCTTCCTGGGTTCCCCCCGCTCTACCAACGAAGAGAGTTACCTCTTCCAGAAGCTCGCACGTGCCGCGTTAAAGTCCAACAACATCAGCCTCGATTCCGAATCCGGACACCGCAACAGCCTCAACGTGCTGAACGCGGGGACCGGGATGCCGGGGATGCTCGGTTCCGTGGAAGAGATCCGGAAGACCGAATTCATCCTGGTCGTGGGAATCGACATCACCAAGCAGAATCCAATCATAGGCAGCGAAATCCATTACGCGGCGCGCGCCGGTGCCAGGCTCGTGACCATGGACAGCCGCCGCTCGCAGGTCGCGAAGCTCTCAAATGATTACCTCCAGATAAAGCCCGGCACCAAGAAGCTCGCGCTCCTCGCGATCGCGAAGGCGATGTACGCCGAGGGAGCGTACGACAGGGACTTCGTGGCCGCCGGCACCCAGGGATTCGACGATTTCAAGCGGGCCTTCGAGGCGCTGCCCGAAAACGAGATCGTCGCCCGCACCGGGATTGCGTACGACACGTTCAAGGAAATCGCCCGCGCGCTCGGAAAGGCGAAATCGGCAATGGTATTCTTCGCGTCCGGGATCTCCGGGCTCGACGAATCGACGATAGGCTACATCTTCAACCTGTACCTCCTGGCCGGCAAGGTCGGGAAGGAAGCTTGCGGGGTCAACCCGATCGCGGGGCTCAACAACCTGCAGGGCGGCTATGACATGGGCGTTGCGCCCGACCTCCTGACCGGGTTCCAATCCCTCGCGGACGGCGCGGTCGCGAAGAAATTTTCTGCGGCATGGGGGGCCGACGTACCCTCCGCCGCAGGCGCGCCGGTCTACGGCATGCTCTCCGATCCCGCGTCCAAGCTCAAGGCCCTCATGGTCGTCGACCACGACGAGGG